>CAJLTE010000145.1 GCA_905209435.1 uncultured Blautia sp.
TGACGCTCTTCAACAAGTTACTTTTGGAGCAAATGATTTTCATAATGTGTATAACTTCCTTTCTGGAGAAAATGGGTTTTTCATTAAATATATTTAAGAAGATATCCGCCGTATCCGCCGTAGGGAGTGTGAATATGTGAAAAACTCACTTCCGCCCAGTGAATAAAAGGGTTTCGGGTATGGATAACTTCGTGTAAAAGCATTGGTTTAGAGTGTGAATAACCTGTGTATAACCACATCAACGATTTTGACGCCAAAAGTTATTCACATTAATACACATAATGTCAACATCTTATACACATGAAATGTGGAAAAAATGTGTTAAGTTTGTGGATTAATTTTTTTCTTTAATGTATCGATAGTGCTCTGCAGCTGTTCGTTGGCCTGAAGCTCCTTTTCGATCTTTTCTACGCCGTGCATAACGGTAGTGTGGTCGCGATTTCCAAGATACTGGCCTACATTTTTCAGCGGGATCGCCAGAATTTCACGGCAAAGATACATTGCCACCTGTCTTGGCATCACGATCTTGGAACTTCTTTTATTTCCGCAAAGATCGGCAGTACTTACATTAAAATGCTCTGCTACCATAGAAATAATGTAGTCTGCAGTAATCTGTTTATTTTCATTTGGTGCGACGATATCCTTCAGAGCCTGCTCAGCAAGTTCAAGGGTAACCTCTTTTTTCTCCAGTTTTGCATAAGCAACTACCTTATTGAAGGCACCTTCCAGCTCACGGATGTTGGATTTGATATTATTTGCAATATATTTGATAACATCTTCGCTTACATTGTAGCCATCCATGTCTTCTTTTTTATGAAGAATGGCCATTCTGGTTTCGTAATCCGGCAGGGTAATATCCACGATCAGTCCCCATTCGAATCTGGAACGGAAACGCTCATCCAGAATTTCCATATCCTTCGGCGGTTTATCGGAAGATATGATGATCTGTTTGTTTGCACTGTAAAGGCTGTTGAAGGTGTGGAAAAATTCCTCCTGTGTGGATTCCTTTCCTATAATAAACTGAATATCATCAATGAGAAGGACATCAATGTTACGGTATTTCTCGCGGAATTTGCTCATGGCAGTGTTATTTCCATTACGGATAGTCTCGATCAGCTCATTGGTAAATTCCTCACTGGTAACATAGAGAACCTTGCTGTTATCATCATTTTCAATAATATAGTGGGCGATGGAATGCATAAGATGGGTCTTGCCAAGTCCTGCACCACCATAGATAAACAGCGGATTGTAGGTATTTCCCGGAGATTCCGCTACTGCCAGGGCTGCTGCCTGGGCCAGTTTGTTGTTGCTGCCCACGATAAAAGTATTGAATGTATATTTGGGGTTCAGATTTGCTTCTTCACATCTGGCCTTAAAACGGTTGTCCTGATCAGGCGCAGCGTCGGAAATGGATTTCTTCGCCGGGACGTCTTCTGGAAGGATAAATTTCACTTCGCAGTCGGTCATTCCGGTAACTTCGCTTATGGTAACCTGCAGAGGCAGTTTGTAATTCTTATTAATGTAGCTTAATCGCACCTGGTCGGAAGCGACGATGGTAACTACATTTCCACTGACATCATAAACCTTCAGGGGTTTCAGCCATGTGTCGAATCGAACATCGGAAAGATCGTGCTCCTTTTTCACAATTCCCAGGATTTCATCCCATTTTTCTATTACTGTGCTCATTTTTTCCTCCCGTACACATCTGATTGTTTCTTATATTAAATGATGCCGTCCGTCGGCGACATGTCCGTTTATCAAAATACCAGCTGGAAACAGGAAATTAGGGTGTGCCAGGCTAAATATACTGGAATTTTACTGGTATTTTGATAAACGGACATAAATATCCTTATATATATTATAATAAATCCTGTCTTTTCGCAACGACAAAATCTTATTTATATAGGAAATTTATGTGGAAAATTATGCACATTCGGAGAAAGAATTAAGATTGCTGTGGATTACCTAAAAGAATGAGGGGACGAGGAGAAAAATGTTGTTTTGAAGCTAAAAATAGGAAAAATAAATGGGGAAAAGTATAGAATTGTCCACAAAACATCCACAATTAAAAAAAATTGCAGTGGATAATAAAAAAATTCAAGGAAAAAAATGGGGGATATCTTGTGAATAAACTGGAAAGTTATCAACATTTTGTGTGTGGATAAATGTGGATAAATAGGTTGATAACCATTCTGGTTACCATAACATGGTTTTACGGGTTTCAATAATGAAAAATTATGTGTATAACTCTATCCACTGTCGAATCCCCTCGAAATATACCGTTTTTTGTGACATATGCGTTAAAATCAACAGTCAAAAGTGGATATTTTTGCTGATAATCCCCAGGTTATCCACAAGTTATCCACAAAATGTGGATAATGTTACGTAAACCTTTTCAAAATGACAGGTTATGCACAGTGTGGAAAACTTTGTGGATATAAAAAATTCTAGGAAAGCAAGAATTTTTACTTGACGAGAATGCCATTTATGAATATAATTGAAATGATGTTCTGATTAGGTTAATAATTTTAAATTCCATATAGATAAAGGAGGTGCTTTACCTATGAAAATGACATTTCAGCCGAAAAAAAGATCTAGAGCGAAAGTCCATGGCTTCAGAGCTCGTATGAGCACAAAAGGCGGACGTAAAGTATTAGCTGCCAGAAGATTAAAAGGAAGAAAGCAGTTATCTGCTTAAGACCGTTAAGACCGCAGTTACTGTGGTCTTTTCTTCTATACAGAAATAATTATTTCAATATCATATAAAGGAGAATCAGATGGAATACTCAGACTCCTTAAAGAAAAATAACGAATTCCAAAGGGTATACCGAAAAGGAACATCACAGGCAAATCGGTATCTGGTGATGTATGTGCTTGAGAACCATGACAGGCACATGGAGAATCGTCTGGGAATATCTGTAAGTAAAAAAGTTGGGAATAGTGTGGTACGCCACAGAGTCACCAGACTGATACGAGAGAGCTACCGCCTGAATGAGAGATCCTTCCGTCAGGGACTGGACATTGTAGTGGTCGCAAGACCAAATGCAAAGGACAAGTCCTATCAGGAGATTGAGAGTGCGCTTATGCATCTTGCAGGCAGAATGAAGATCCGCCGTGAGGCTGAGCTTTATGTGGAAGAATCAAAGAAAGCAGAAGAGTGATCCCAAAAACAGTAAGATACCTGGTATTCTATGAATTGTAACATAGCAATCCAATGTTAAACGGTATTTGGGCAGTATTGTTGTTTCGGTAAAGGAGCGGCAATGTTGAAACAGATTCGCAGGAGTGTTTATCATGAGCAGATTTAGTCTAAGGAATATCATGATTCATATGATTCGTCTCTATCAGAAATATATATCGCCGATGAAGAGAACAAAATGTCCTTATATTCCCACATGTTCTCAATATGGTTTAGAAGCAATTCAAAAATATGGTGCGTTAAAGGGCGGGCTTCTTGCAGTGTGGAGAATTTTGCGCTGCAATCCTTTTTCACATGGAGGATACGATCCTGTGCCATAAACTGTACTGAAACAGATGGTGTACAATAAATGACACTTTAAACTGATTTTCAGCACAAAAACTCAAACTTTGACAATTGAATAGTTACACCGAAAAAGCCTAGGAGGAAACAAACTTGGATATGATTTTATTAACGAAGAGCAGTGTCCCGATTATCGGACAGGTTGCTTCTATTATGGGCTGGATCATGGACGGGATTTACAGAGTTCTTGATCTGGTGGGTATTCAGAACCTGGGTCTTTGTATCATTATCTTCAGTATTATTATTTATGCACTGATGACACCATTGCAGGTTAAACAGCAGAAGTTTTCTAAGTTAAGCTCTGTTATGCAGCCTGAGCTTCAGAAGATACAGAAGAAATACAAAGATAAAAAAGACCAGGCGTCCGTGCAGAAAATGCAGGAAGAAACTCAGCTTGTATATCAGAAATACGGTGTTTCACCTACCGGCAGCTGTGTGCAGCTGTTGATCCAGTTTCCTGTCCTGATGGCATTATGGCAGGTTATTTACAAAATTCCTGGTTATGTTGGCAGTGTAAAGAATGTTTTCACTGGTCTTGTTGATCAGATCACAAGCGTAAGTGGCTACACAGACCTGATCCAGAACTTTATCACAGACAATAAGATGACTCGTGTACAGCTGGCGCTGGATAACGGAAAAGCGACCAGTAATTCTGTCATTGATTTCCTTTATGCATTATCTCCATCTCAGTGGAAAGATCTTGCATCAATGGATCAGTTTAAGGGATTTGCAGATACCATTAACACCACATCTGCAGAAATTTCCAAAATGCAGAATTTCTGTGGACTTAACATTGCAGATCAGCCTCTGAACTACATTAAGGCTGCTTTTGAGGGAGCATCTATTGCACTGGCAATCGCTGCACTTCTGATTCCTATTCTTGCATGGGCGACTCAGGTACTGAACTATAAGCTTATGCCACAGGCTACTTCATCTGCTGAAGGAGCTGTTGATACGATGCAGGCTTCCATGAAGACTATGAATACGGTTATGCCGCTTATGTCAGCAGTATTCTGTTTCACATTCCCGGTAGGTCTTGGTATTTACTGGATCGCAAGTGCGGTTGTAAGAAGTGTTCAGCAGTGGTTTATCAATCGTCATCTTGATAAGATGGATATCAATGATCTGGTAAACGAGAACATGAAGAAGATGGAGAAACAGCGTACGAAGGAAGGACTTCCGCCGCAGAAGATCACCAATCAGGCAAACCAGTCTACTAAGAATATCAATACCAAGATTGATAAAGGTTCCAGTAACACAAACGCAGAAGAGAGAGCCAGAAAAGTAGAGGAATCCTACCAGAATGCAAGAAATGCAAAACCTGGAAGTATTACAGCAAAAGCAAATATGGTCAGGGATTTTGACGAGAGAAACAAGAAGAAGTAATTGTTGTCGGGAACGGAGGGTTTCATAGATGGAGGAGTTTATCCAGTTTTCAGCAAAAACGAAAAATGAAGCAATCACCAAGGCGTGCATCGAATTAGGTGTTTCCAGTGATCAGCTGGAAATTGAAGTGGTTTCTGAAGGTAGTTCCGGATTTTTTGGCATCGGAAGCAAACCGGCAATCATTAAAGCACGCAAGATCAATACAGTTTCTGAAGAGGATGAGATACAGGAAATCGTTGATACTGTGAAAGTTGATGCGATTAAGGAAGAGCAGAATAGAAAGCCTGCCAAACCTTTTGTAAAAGCTGAGAAACCGGCACCAAAGAGTGAACCGGTGAAAGAAAAAGCACCTGTAAAAGAGGCGAAAGAGCCAAAGCCTTTTAAAGAGCCAAAAGAAAAACAGCCGCGCCAGCCGAAGGAGAAACCTTTTAAGGAGCGTCCTGTAAAAGAAAAACCGGCAAAAGAAAAAATGCCGAAAGAGCCAAGAGAAGAGAAGCCGAAACAGTCCAAACCTGTTGAGATCATCACAGATCCGGCAGAGATCAAAGAAGTGGAAGAGAGAGCAATTGTTTTCCTTCGCGACGTATTTGCATCTATGAATCTTGGTGAAGTGGAGATCACTTCCAAATACAACACAAATGACGGTTGTCTGGAAGTTGCTTTTGAAGGAGAGGATATGGGAATTCTCATCGGTAAGAGAGGACAGACCCTTGACTCCCTTCAGTATCTTACAAGCCTTGTTGTAAATAAGGGCAAAGCAAACTATATCAGAGTAAAGCTCGATACAGAAGATTACCGCAGACGTCGTAAAGAGACTCTGGAGAATCTTGCAAGAGGAATTGCCTACAAGGTTAAGAAGACCAGAAAGCCAGTTGTACTTGAGCCGATGAACCCATATGAGAGAAGAATCATTCACTCAGCACTTCAGGGCAATAAGTATGTAGAGACTGTCAGCGAGGGCGAAGAGCCGTATCGTCATGTGGTTGTAAAATTAAAAAGATGGTAAATCTTGCATAAAACATCTGAATGTGTTATAAAAGATTTGCAGAATGAATAAGAGGTTATTCCAGGTGAAAGATGGAAGAACTGAAGCGTTATGCTTTTGTTTTAATATCTTTCCCTGGGGTAACTTTTTTTGTATAATAAAAT
>CAJLTE010000146.1 GCA_905209435.1 uncultured Blautia sp.
CAGAGGTAACTCCAGAAGTGACACCAGAAGTCACCCCAGAGGTAACTCCAGAAGTGACACCAGAAGTCACCCCAGAGGTAACTCCGGAAGTAACACCAGAAGTCACCCCGGAAGTGACTCCGGAGATTACTCCAGCTCCTTCATTTACTACCGACATTTCCGAAGTGAAATTCGACAGTAAAGAAGCTGGTTACAAAGAAGCACCGGCTGCAGTTACAATCAATGTATCCAATACTGGAAATGTGAAATTAACCGGTATTGCTGTAAGTGTAAGCGGAAACGAATTTACAGTAAGTGCTCCGTCTGCTTCAGAATTAGAGGCAAATGCAAACCAGTCTGTATCCTTTACTGTTGCACCGGCAGTTGGATTGGCAGCAGGAACCTATACACAGACTGTTTCCATTAAGACAGATCAGACAGATTACCTGAATATTCCAGTAAGCTTTACAGTAACAGAAGCTGCTGCCAAGCTTACAGCTGTAGGCAAAGTATCTGATATCAGTCTGGCAAACGGGGTTGAGAAGTCAGCAGCTGGACTGCAGCTTCCATCTACTGTTAAGATTACTACAAACAAGGGCGATATGAATGCCTCTGTAAAATGGGATGTAAAGGGCAGTGCATATAATCAGAACAGTACAGAAGCACAGAAGTTCTCTGTGAAAGGTACTGTTGCTCTTCCAGACGGTGTTACAAATCCGGATAACCTGAGCCTTGTAGTATCTGTTAATGTCACTGTAAGCCGTGGATCGATTGTATCTGATGCAGGGAATAACAGTATCACAGGAATCAGCTCCGATGGAAACTATACTACAGAGACCAAGATTACTTTCACTGCAGTTGGCGCAGGTATGGATATTGAAAATCCGATTAAGGGAGATGTAAGATATCAGCCGCTGAACTGGGAGGTCCTTGAGGCAAGAAGCTGGGACGGCGCACCATATTCTGCAACTTTCCGCATGGGCAAGAATGGAAATTATACTTTGACTGTCACATATAATCAGCAGCAGTTTGATGGAAGCAACTGGGTAAACACTGGAACACAGGATACCAAGCAGGTTAATTTCACTGTAAATGCTGCACCGAATCAGACTCTGACACCGGCTGCAGACAAAACAGATGCAAATCAGAAGAATGCAGTAAAGACCGGGGATAATACTCCAATCCTCCCATTTGTAATTATTCTGATCGTTGCGATTGTCTTAATTGCAGGAATTCTTGTTTACCGCAATAAGAAAAAATAATAGTGGATTCTCAAATAAACAGTAATTGTGAATGAGAGCAGAACGAATGAGGGAGACCAGAAATGGTCTCCCTTCTTTTAATAATAATTACTAGGTTACTGTTCACTCCGTGACCAGTAACACGCTTCGCGATGCACAGAAATCATGCATTCGCATGATTTCGCGCTGAGATTCTCGGGTTTTCTGTGAACTTTGTTCACAAAAAACACCTCGCGGAATGTTACCAGTGAACAGTAATATTACTAGCACTCAATTAAAATGAGTGCTAAATTTTCCTTGACTTTTAGTCAGTTTGGTATTACTATAGTTTGTATAATTAAGAAGACAAAGGAGAGTGAGCTGCATGGCTGAGAAGCATGGTAGTTTATCAATTAACAGTGAAAATATTTTTCCAATTATAAAGAAATGGTTATATTCTGATCACGACATTTTTGCAAGAGAGTTAATCTCCAATGGTTGTGATGCAATTACGAAGCTTAAGAAACTTGATGTTATGGGTGAATACACACTTCCGGATGATTACAAAGCTGAAGTACAAGTTATTGTGAATCCGGAAGAGAAGACTTTGAAGTTTATTGATACAGGTCTTGGTATGACGGCCGATGAAGTGGAAGAGTATATTACACAGATTGCTTTTTCAGGAGCTACTGAGTTTCTTTCCAAATATAAAGATAAGACCACGGATGATCAGATCATCGGTCATTTTGGACTTGGCTTTTATTCAGCATTTATGGTAGCAGATGAAGTTCATATTGATACTCTTTCTTATAAAGAGGGCGCTGCTCCAGTACATTGGACCTGTGATGGTGGTACAGAGTATGATATGCAGGAAGGCAATAAGACTACAGTTGGTACTGAAATTACTCTGTTTTTAAATGATGAGAGTACAGAGTTTTCCAACGAATATCGTATGAGAGAGATTATTGAGAAATATTGTTCTTTCATGCCGGTAAATATCTATCTGTCTAAGGAAAATGCACCGCAGGAGTATGAGACCATTGATGAGGCTGAGCTTCGTGATGATGATGTAATTGTAGAGCGTATCCACGAGGAGGCCAAGACTGAGGAGAAAGAGAACGACAAAGGTGAGAAAGAAGTCGTAGAAGTATCTCCTGCGAAAGATAAAGTAAAAATCAACAAACGTCCGGTATCTTTAAGTGATCCGGAGCCATTGTGGATGAAACATCCAAACAGTTGTACAGATGAGGAATATAAAGAGTTTTACCGTAAAGTCTTTATGGATTATAAGGAGCCTTTGTTCTGGATTCATTTGAACATGGACTATCCGTTTAACCTGAAAGGTATTCTGTACTTCCCGAAGATCAATACAGAATATGATTCCATTGAAGGTACGATCAAACTGTACAATAACCAGGTATTTATCGCAGATAACATCAAGGAAGTAATTCCAGAATTTCTGCTTCTTCTGAAAGGTGTAATTGATTGTCCGGATCTTCCACTGAATGTATCCAGATCCGCACTGCAGAACGATGGCTTCGTGAAGAAGATTTCCGAGTATATTACAAAGAAAGTAGCGGACAAGCTTACCGGAATGTGTAAAACAGACCGTGAGTCCTACGAGAAATACTGGGATGATATCAGTCCATTTATCAAATATGGCTGCATTAAGGACAGTAAGTTCTCAGATAAGATGAATGATTATATCCTCTTCAAGAACATTGATGGCAAATATCTGACTCTGAAAGATTGCATCGAAGAGAACAGGAAACCAGAAGCTGAGACTAAGACAGAAGAGACTGTTGAATCCACAGAAGAGAAGAAAGAGGACGGCGCGAAAGACGAGAAAGAGCCTGAGAAGACTACTATCTTCTATGTAACAGATGAGGTTCAGCAGAGTCAGTATATTAACATGTTCCGTGAGGCAAAGAAGGATGCTGTTATTCTGAAACACAATATTGACAGCGCTTTTATTTCCCATCTGGAGCAGAAGGATCAGACTATCCAGTTTAAGAGAATTGATGCAGATCTTACAGAAGAACTGCGTGGAGAGGAAGCTGCTGACGAGGAAACTTCCAAGACTCTTACAGAAGTATTCAGAGGAGCATTGAAGAATGACAAACTGGAAGTGAAGGTTGAGAATCTGAAAAATGAAAAAGTTGCTGCTATGATGACCCTTTCTGAAGAAAGCCGCCGTATGCAGGATATGATGAAGATGTACAATATGTACGGCATGGATCCATCTATGTTTGGCGGTCAGGAAACTCTGGTTCTGAATGCGAAACATCCGCTGGTTCAGTTTGTAGCAGATAACAAGGATTCTGAGAAGACCCCGGTTATTTGCGAGGAACTGTATGATCTTGCTATGCTGAGCCATAAACAGCTTTCACCGGAAGAGATGACCAGATTTGTTCAGAGAAGCAATGAAATTCTGCTTATGCTGACAAAATAAGTTATGACAAAAAGGGACAGACGTTTAAATGAGTATTGCATTTAGGACGCCTGTCCTTTTTATATGAAAAAATTGGAAAAGTTTATCCTGTTATTCGGTTTTTTATAGATTTTATCTCGAAATTCCTAAAAAATATTACAATTCTCTTAATTTTTGTCTCGAAATGCTAAAAAAGGCAAATTTAACTCGTATTATATGTAGAGGCAAATCAAGGGCTGACTGCAGATGCAGAATCAGAAGTATAACTTATTGTGGGAGGGACAAAAAATGAGAGAGGTATACGGCACGATACGCAAACTTGGTGCGACATCGAAATATAAAGGATACTATTTTGTGGCGGAAGCCATACGCATGACAATGGAATTTCAGGAAAGACCAATGAAGATCACAAAAGATATTTATCCAAAGCTTGCAAAGAAATTTAAATCCAAGCCATCTAATATTGAGCATGATATTCGTACAATTGTAAATGTATGTTGGGAAAATCATCGGGAAAGATTGGAAGAGATTGCCGGATATCCTCTGGAATACAGACCTACCAACAGTGAATTTGTAGATATGATCGCCTTTTATCTGGGAGATGAAAAAGAAAGCAAGGTTCCAGACGTGGAATGCCAGAATGGCTCTGTTGGAAAAATAATGGAGAACCTATTCTGACAGGATTAAACTTCTTCTACGGATAATCCGCTGCGATGAAAAAAATCCATCACATATTGCTCCCAAAGGTGGTCCAGTTCTTTACCGGGGAGAAAGGTTTTCATAGATGTTCCGGTAATACAAAGCAAGGTCTTATTCTTATATTGGAGATTCAGATACAGACCTGTTATCATTTCGGGAGAAATTGAAAATGCAGAACTCTGCAATAATGCAGCGGTCTTATTCGGAGAAAACTGAAGCACGATTTTGAAAGAAAGAGGCGCTTTTTTTCCACGGATAACAGAATAACAAAATGGTTTTACTTCTTTCCAGAGAGAGAATGTACGGTGGCTGGAAGCTAAAAATTCCTGCTCATCATTATCGAAAAAATCAGTTTGGAGTTTGCCGTCAATGGAAAAAACATTGCTGGTAATGATCTCTGCCTGGTTTAGCCAGAAGAGATCGAAGGTATCTCCAAGAAAAAGCTTATTGGTAAAATTCTTCTGGTCAGTGATTTTTAAAGCGAGCATAGGGACCTCCTTTCTAAAGGGCATGTCGCCTGTCGACGACATCAATATATGAAAATCAGTTGCTGATGAACAATAACCATTATAAAGCAATTTGGGGGAAAATGGAAGAAAAAACTCTTTTCAAACACATAGTAATGTGTTAATATAGATGTGGTATTTAAAACTACATATTACGGAAAAGAGGACGATATAATTGAGTTATAAAATTGTGATAGATAGCTGTGGAGAACTTCTGGAGCAGTGGAAACAGGATGAAAGATTTGCTTCCGTACCGCTTACACTGACTGTTGGAAGTGAGAATATAATAGATGATGAGACATTTAACCAGGCAGATTTTTTACAGAAAGTTGCCGCCTGCCCGGAATGTCCGAAATCAGCCTGCCCGTCGCCAGAGAGCTACAGAAAGGCATTTGACTGCGAAGCTGAACATATATATTGCGTTACTCTTTCCTCTGAACTCAGTGGTTCCTATAACAGTGCAGTGCTTGGAGCAAGTCTTCTTCATGAGGAGAAGAAAGGCGTTCAGATTCATGTTTTCAATTCCTGTTCTGCTTCTATAGGGCAGACTTTGATTGCAATGAAAATTGCACAGTGCGAAGATGCCGGCCTTCCGTTTGAGGATGTTGTCAGCGTTGTGAATAAATATATTGAAGAACAGCACACTTTTTTTGTGCTGGAGAATCTGGAAACCTTACGTAAAAATGGCCGCCTCAGCCGTGTGAAAGCGCTTGTGGCAACAGCCCTTAAGATCAAACCGATCATGGGATCTACTCCGGAGGGGACGATCTGCCAGCTGGATCAGGCACGAGGCATGAATAAGGCGCTTGTGAAAATGGTGGATAAAATTGTGGAAGTGACAGAAAACAGTGAGAACAAAATTCTTGCCATTTCCCACTGCAACAGCCCGAAGAAAGCAAATATGCTTAAAGAAGCCATCCAGGAGAAGATGAAGCTGGCTGATATTGTGGTTCTTGACACAGCCGGTGTCAGCAGTATGTATGCAAATGATGGAGGAATTATTGTGGCTGTCTGATGCTAGAGCCTGTTTGAAAAATCATTCCCGCAATCTGCACGCCCCACTTTGCGGTATATTTTGTCCGCGCGAGGCGTTTTTGTGAACTGTAAGTGAACATACTTCCATTTTGTTGGGAAATATGATATACT
>CAJLTE010000147.1 GCA_905209435.1 uncultured Blautia sp.
GATCTGCAAGGTAAGAAGTTGTTTTTACTGCTTCTTCGCTGTTTACATATCCGTCAGCTTCCTTACCATCCTCGCTGATGTAGTCTTTTCCTTCAGAGATATACATTGGCTCTAATGCATATGGAAGACCTTCACCATGATCCATGATAATGTGTGCTCCCACATAATTATCTGTTGTACACTTTTCAGCGATCTCTGCCATCTCATCCCATGTGATCGGGTTGTCTAATGTACGGGAATCAAGGTCATCTGTATCAACACCGCACTCTTTGAGATAATCTTTATTGTAATAGAATGCTACAGAAGATTCTGTTGCACCGATTGCATATAACTGTCCGTCATAGGTATTCTGGGCAATGGATGAAGGAACGAAATCAGAAAGATCATCCTCTGTAAAATAATCACTCAGCGGAATGCTGATTCCGTTTGCTGCATAGTAGGAAACCTGCGGTCCGTCTACATAGAAGATATCCGGAAGGTCATTGGATGTTACTGCTGTAGCAATTTTGTTATCATATGCATAGGAATCGGAACGGTCGATTGCTTCACGTGAGACCTGGATATTCGGGTTTGCTTCGTTCCACTCTGCAAGCTTCTCAGTCCACCATGCCTCTACCTGTTCTCTGTCTGTCGGGCTCCAGATTGTAATGTTTACTACATCACCATCTTTTGCCATTGCCGGTACTGCACTGAACATTGTAGTTGCCGCCATTGTGAGTGCCAGAATTACGCTCATTCTTTTTTTCATGTTTCTTTCCTCCTGATAAAATATATTGGTTGTTGCGGTTACATCTCCTTAATCTCGTTCAGGAAATGCCTTTTTATGAAACCTGTTCCATGTATTTCCTTTTTTAACCACAGCTATTTTGCTGTGGTTAAAAGCTTTATTTGTCCTCTTGTGGAACCCGTTTCATATGATGGTTTTATCATAATCTCTCTTGCCTTATTTGTCAATAGATTTTAACTTAAAAATCCTGTTTTCGCATCAATTCGTATATTTTCACAATATAAGTTATCTGTTTTTATATATTTTTTACAATCATATCTGGGTTTTTTCTTTGCTATATTTATATTAAATTTCCTATATTCCGTTATTTTTTTACACGTTTCCAAAAAAGAGAGGGGGAAAATAAAATTCTCAATTTTCCCCCCTCTTCTTTCTATTTATTTTTTTATTTTTATGGAACCGTTACCATTTTTTTTACTGCCGGCAGATATATGGCACATTGCTTTAAGCAAATATCGTTACTGTTCACTCCGTTCTCAGTAACTTAGCCAAATATCTGTATTCTGCGGATTTATTTCCAGATGGATTTCATTTCACAGATTTTAACCTGCGCTTCTTTATCACTGTTCAGACAGAAGATTCCCTGGCTGCTGCTATTGTAAAACAGTCTGGTTCCTGCATCTTCTCCATCATTTAAATATACCTCAATTGTTCTTCCGTCTACAAAAATTTCTGCATTTCTGCATTTCTCCGCAGAAGAAACAAACTGTACCTTATCACTCTTCACACCAGCCATTTTAAAGAATACTTTTCCCCCTTCTGCAGTCAAACTGATGGATTTATCCCCATCCTGACCAAGAAGAATGTTGAAATCTCCTGTTTCTTCAAATGATACAGATGCATAATATCTGTTATCTGCAATGGAGCCGACTTTGATCTCACGGCCTGTGCCTTCATATACTGTATCCCCCAGAAGAGTATAAACTTCCTCTACAGGTTTTGTATATACATGTTCATTCTTCACATGAAGTTCTCTTGGCAGAGTCATGCTTCCATAAGCTCCCGGCTCTGTAGCAATATGCTCTCCATAGAAATCACTGATCCAACCGATCAGGATCCTACGGTCTTCATGCTGAAAGCTCTGCGCTGCATAGCAGTTGCTTCCAAAATCCACCCACTGCTGTGTATGGACATCCATTGCATCACCATTCCAGTCTCCCACATAATATCTGCACTGCTGGAATCTTCCGTATTCATCATAATGACTCATCCATGCGCCCATAGCTACATATTTATCATCCAGCGGGAAAAAGTCGGGACACTCTATGGTTCTGATCTTTGTTTCCTCTGTGATCAGAGGACATCTGTACTTCCAGTTCTCTGCATCCTCAGATTCATACAGAAGAAATGTTCCTTTTTCATCTATACATGCACCTAATACAATATAATACTTCTCACCGATCTTAATTGCTTTTGGGTCGCGGAAATCATAGTTAGTACCTTCCGGTTTCTCCCTGATAATCTCTTTTTCCGGCTCAAAATGGATCATATCGCTACTCTTTGTCATTGTCTGATACTGAATAGTGTCCCATCCGTCATCCTGCGGTCCGATATGTCTTGTGAGATAGAAGTACACCTCATCTCCCATCGGAAGTGCACTTCCGGAGAAAGCACCTCCTTTAATCGCAAGATTATCCAGAATTTCTTCCTGAGGCTCTAATACAACCGGAAGATGTGTCCAATGCACCAGATCCTTACTTGCTGCATGTCCCCAGTACATATTATTCCACTCCTGTCCAAAAGGATTCATCTGATAGAAAAGGTGATAATAGCCCTTAAACCAGCAAAGTCCGTTAGGATCATTATTCCAGTTCACAACCGGCGAAAAATGATACTGTTCTCTATATGGAGTATCTATGAAATGAAGGAACTCTTCTTTATTCATTTCTTTATAATTGTCTGTAGTATCCAGCACACAGATTCCATTTTCCATAATGTTTTCACATTCGCTTAAATAAGCAAACGTTATTGTGCAATCCTGTGTTGAGATTTCATATTCTGTATTTCTGCTTACCGGAAATTTGATCCAGTTTCCATAGATATGTTTCGGTTCTTTTGTCTCTGTTGTGCTTTCTTTTACATTTTTCAGGAGCACACTGCCTTTTTTGCCTTCATCCGGTTTTACAAATAATTCCAGACACTCATAATTTCCTGTGTACATACGTAAATCCCCTTTCTGATATTTGTCACATTTAGATGTGGTACCCGTTCCATATATTTTCAAAAAATATAACGCAGGTTTCCTACGCTTTTATATATGGTACCCGTTCCATTTATTTGGATTATATAATGAATAATACTATTTGTCAACACACTTCTGATTCTTCTCCATGTCTCACAAATATAGGAAAGCTCTTTGTACACTTTTCACATATGCCAAAGAGCTTTTCTATAATTTTTTGTATTAATGCTGTCACCTATAGATTCACAGGATATGTAGTCTGTCCCTGACGCACCTCTACCGGAATAATTTGCTTGTGAGGAACCGGACGACGTTCTTCGATAAGATCAACCACCGAGTTTGCACTGATTTCCGCAAGCATTTCTATGTTCTGGCAGATACTGGTTGCTTCCGGATAACAAAGTCTGGTGATATCTGTTCCATCATAAGTAACAACCCTAAAGTTATCCGGAACTTTTCTGCCTGCTTCCATAGCCAGATGCATATAATAAAGTGCAGGCTGATCAGTCCCAAATACACCATCTATCCCATCACACTTCTGCATCGCTTTTCTGGCTATTTCCCGGTAATCTTCATGACCAAATTTGTTCCACTCCATAATCACATCTATGACTTCCACTCCATGCTCTGTCAGAATGGTTTCAAGAATAGCATGTCGGTCATTAGCCGCAATATCAGGAGCCACACCTGAAATATTCAGGACTTTCTTACATTTATTTTTTATTAAAATATTAGCAGCCATTTCTCCTCCGGACATATGGTCCGATCCTACCATGGGAATTCCAGAACCGAAATCTCTGTCAAGGGAAACAATTGTTTTCTTTCTCTTCAGATACTCATCACCTTCCAGCGTATGTGATCCGGTAATAATACCATCTACCATATTTCGATCCAGCATATCCAGAAATTCCCGTTCTCTGTTACTTATACCTATGGTATTTCCAATCAGTGTCTTGTATCCCATTTCATAAAGAGCTGCCTCCGTTTGTCTCACATAACTAGAGAAAAACGGATGATCTACATCTGGTACAAGAATACCTACGATTCCGGTTTTATTGCGGAACAGATTTCGTGCCAGCTCATTAGGTTTATATTGTAATTCTTCAATTGCACTTTCTATCTTTTTTCTTGTATCTGCAGATACATAACCAGTTCCATTTATAACTCTGGAAACGGTTCCCACCCCTACGCCTGCTCTGCGCGCTACATCTCTTATACTCGCCATACCTACTTTTCCTGTTCTGTTATTACTTTTCACAATCACATAATAATTACTGTTCATACGCCTATCCTGCAAGGTGTTTTGACATGCATATACCAAAATTCCATTGCTGCAGGCAATCTGGAATAAATTTTAATAAGATAAGTATAGCACTGCGCATTTGTTCTTACAATTAATAAGTTGCCGAAAAGTGGCCCTTTCTTTCGTCAAACTGGAACATGTTCCAGTTATGTATCCAGACAGTCCTGCACAGACTGCCTCTTTTTTCCAACTCTTATACCATACAATTTACGTTTTATACTTATTAAACATCTCCGCTTACTTCTGTTCTTCATTTTTGTTTTATGTAAAAAGGATGCCGGGGGACAAATCCGACATCCTTTTTGCTGTTAACTTATGTTTATTTGCAGCAATCCTCATAAATAATACATTTGAGAGGTTTGCTATAGAAATGATGCAATTTATTTGTTATCCTGCTACTATTATTCGCCTCTGTGTTTACCCTGAGACAGATCCTCCACTACTTTTGCATAGTATTTATCTACGCTGAAGAATGCCATGCAGATTACCGGGAAGTATTCCTGCATTTCTGCGATGTCCTTTTTCAGCTCTTTTACATATTTCACGTACTCTTCTACAGTCTGCTGGCAGCCCTTCATTTCTGCAACCATCAGATACTGATGAATATCCAGAACTACGTTCTTGTATTTGTCTTCACGCATAAAATCTTTCCATGCTTTTAAGCAGAATGCATCATGGAATACCACATATTTGTCTTCCGACATATGTTTGCGGATTCTGTCGTATGCTTCCAGATAAAAACCACGGATGAATTCCATTGTATTTAGCTTTGTTCCTTTAGCTTTCTCAGGATCAACCGCAGGATAGCGTTCTGTATCCTTCATGGATTCCCACATATCTTCCAGTATTGGCTCGTTCAGGATCTCAATTCCCCATAATCCTTTTCTTGTTCCGTATCTCTCTGCCAGTCTTTCCAATACTGTAAGCTCGAACTCCACTTCGTCCGGCTCCTGTGACCATTTGCATACACCACTGATTCCACCGTTGTCAAATCCATTCTGGCTGTCCGGTGCTGTATGAAGATCAATCAGAATCTGCAGTCCATATTTTTCAGCCCAGTTAAATGCTTTATCCAGTTCTTCAATACATCCGATGAATGGTTCTCTGTCACCGAAAATGAAATATGGAACCAGGATTCTCACTGCATCCATTCCCATGGATTTAATTCTTGTGAAGTCTCTTTCTGTAATGTACTCAGAACGATGGATCTTGATTCTTGCTTCATAGACTTCTTTCTGATATTGCCACCAAAAATATCTGGGTGGAGCAGTCCAAAGATTACATTTTCAAACATTTACACGAAAAAATCCGCATCCAGGATATTGCAGAGTATCTGCATCTGAATGCGAATTATCTTTCTGAACTATTCAGGCAATGCGAAAACGTTACTCTTACGGATTTCATTTTACAGGAAAAGGTAAAGCTTACCAGGAATCTTCTGGCTTGTTCCCCCTATTCTTATATTGAAATCGCCACTTATCTGGGATTTTCCTCTCAGAGTCATCTGGGAATTTTCGCTGTTATGCCATTCCATTCACTGTTTTATACTTATACAGCATCTCCGCATGATTCTGCTCCTCAATCTGGATATCTGCCAGCAGCTTGCGTACACCACTGTCGCCAAAGGCAAATACATCATCATTGTATGTTCCT
>CAJLTE010000148.1 GCA_905209435.1 uncultured Blautia sp.
CAGCGTCTTCAGGGAAAATATAGATTCCGTATTCCGGTGCTTCCGGATACATTTCCCTTGTACTTCCCAGTTCTTCGATAGAACACATCATACCGCAGGATTCAACTCCGCGGAGTTTACCTTTCTTAATTTCGATTCCACCCGGAGTTTTCTTTCCGTCATGACCGCCTGCTACACGTCCGCCGTCAAGAACAACAGGAACTTTATCTCCTTCTTTTACGTTTGGAGCACCTGTAACGATCTGTACAGATTCTGTTCCAATATTTACCTGACAGATAATCAGTTTATCTGCATCCGGATGTTTCTCGATCTTGTCGATCTGTCCGATCACGATCTTGTCCAGATCTGCATCCAGTTTCTCGAAGCCTTCCACCTTTGTTCCTGTCAGTGTCATGGCATCTGTATATTCCTGTGCTGTCACATCAAGATCCGGCACATACATTTTAATCCAAGATAATGAAGTATTCATTTTGTTAATCCTCTTTCTATTATTATTAGAACTGTTTCAGGAAACGAATGTCGTTCTCATAGAGAAGTCTCATATCGTCAATCTCATATTTCAGAAGTGCGATACGTTCAAGGCCTACACCAAACGCAAATCCTGTGTATTCCTCCGGATCAATTCCGCACATGCTTAATACATTCGGATGAACCATACCGCAGCCAAGGATTTCAATCCATCCGGAACCTTTACAGAAACGGCATCCTTTACCGCCGCATTTGAAGCAGGATACGTCTACCTCTGCACTTGGCTCTGTAAATGGGAAGTGATGTGGTCTGAATTTCGTCTTTGTCTCAGGTCCGAATAATTCCTGTGCAAACTCCTGCAGAGTTCCTTTCAGGTCTGCAAAAGTGATGTTCTTGTCAATAACAAGACCTTCGATCTGATGGAAAGAAGGAGAATGTGTTGCATCTACTTCATCAGAACGGAATACACGTCCAGGTGCGATCATACGGATCGGCAGTTTGCCTTTCTCCATTGTACGCGCCTGAACCGGTGAGGTCTGTGAACGAAGAAGGATAGAATCATTGATAAAGAAAGTATCTTGTTCATCACGTGCCGGATGATTTTCAGGGATGTTCAGTTTGGTAAAGTTGTAGTCTGCATACTCTACTTCCGGTCCCTCTACTACTTCATATCCCATACCGATAAAGATACGCTCTACTTCTTCCAGAGCGATGGTATTCGGATGGCGATGACCAATTTTGGCTTTTTTAGCAGGTAAAGTAACGTCGATAACTTCCTGTTTCATCTTCTCTTCACGAACTGCTTCTTCCAGTTTCTGTTTGGATTCGTCGAGCAGTGCTTCGATCTTAGATCTTGTTTCGTTTACAAGCTGTCCAACCTTCGGGCGTTCTTCCGGAGCAACATCCTTCATACTCTTTAAGATTGCTGTCAGCTCACCTTTTTTACCAAGGTATGCTACACGTACTTCATTCAGTTTGTCCAGACCTTCGGATTCATCAATCCGTTTTCTGGCTGCTTCAGCCAGTTCCTGAAGTCTTTCTTTCATATCCATGTCTTTTCTTTCTCCTTTATCTTATAATAGCAAGATTTCGTCCGAAGAACTTACGTCCTTGTAAACGTAAAAAAGCTCCGTCCCAGTAAAGGGACGGAGCAAAATATCCGCGGTACCACCCTGCTTCCTGTATCTTCTACAGGCTCTCGGTCTGCTTAACGCGCAGTAACGTCATTTCCTACTGTTACTTCAGAAATGCAGCTCCGGTGGGAAATTCAGGAAATATCTGAACCCGAGGCAGCTTCCAGCCGACGACCGCCTCTCTCTGTTGGAAAATAAATCCCTATAAACACCTTCTATGCTTTTCATGATTATCAACATTAATAATCATGCCACAGACTTAAAAATCTGTCAAGTATCATTTTCTTTTTTCTTATCCGGTTCCGGCAAAGGTTCAAGAGGTTCCTGCACAGACAGTTCAGGCTGTCTTCGTTCTCTTTCATGAGCAATCAGTCCTCTTACAGATCTGTGTGCAAGCCGGAACTCTTTCTCGAAATATGCATTAATCTCTGCTCCATATAGCAATAAATTCATGCAGATATACAGCCAGACCATAACCATGATAATAGTCGCAAGATTCCCATACATGTTGCTGAATCCCGGAAAAATTTCAAAATAAAAAGAAAATCCATATGAAAAAATAGACCAGGCAACTGCTATAATAAATGCCCCAGGAATCTGACTCTTAAAAGTGGCCTTTCTGTTAGGAAGTACTTTATACAGCATAAGAAATACCACAAACAACACGCCAAATACCAGCAGGGTTCTCGCCCCAAGTATTCTGGCAATCATACGTCCAAGGAACGGTACATACCTGGCTACAGCTCCCTGTATCTCATTTCCCAATACAAGCAAGATCAAAGATATGATCAGCGCTATTACCAGTGACATTGTATAAAATACTGCATAAATCCTGGTAAACAGCCAATTACGTGTTTCCTTTACATGATAAATCGTATTGAGTCCATTAATGATGGACTGCATTCCCTTTCCGGCAGACCACAAAGCAACCAGTGCGGAAAGGGGAACAATCGCGGTGCTCCTCTTATAAACATCCACAACAATTCCCAGCACAAAACTCTGCAGATTCTCCGGGATAAATGCAATGATAGCATCCCGGACTACATTATATGATAGTGGTGTATATCGTACCAGTGTAGTCAGAAACAGAATACACGGGATAAATGACATGATCAGAAAATATGCAGCCTGTGTTGCATAAGCTCCAACATGATCTCCGGATACGCGGTCCATAAATCCAAGTAACAGACCTATAATCGACCGCTTTTCCTTTCTCTTCTCCATAAGTTTCTCCATTCTGTCTGTTTTAATAATGGAATTTTCCCTGATTATTATCATACCATGAAACTGTCATTATGACAAATACGAATTATATTACAGGTTCCCGGGTTGCACCAAAAAATCCGATTCTCCCCATACTTAAATATATATGGAGACAATCGGATTTATATGTAAATTAATTTTTATTTTTTGATATAGAAACGATAAGATGTTACGGAATCATACTGTTCACCGGCATTCAGGATTGGAGAATGGAAGCTTTCTACATTGATAGCATTTGGCTCTACCTGTGTTTCCAGACAAAATGCATCTCTCTTGCTGTATACATGACCATTTTTGCCATTTTCATGTATTATAAAATTGCCGGCATAGAGCTGTACACACGGGCAATCGGAAGCAACATCCATAGCAATGCCAGTTTTATCACTGTATGCCGTCGCGATCAGTCTTCTGTTTCCTTTTGCATAATTATCTGTTACATAATTATGATCATATCCACCGGTATATTTCAGCTGTTCAAAGTCTGCATCTATGTCCTGTCCAATCTTCTTAGCAGTTCTGAAATCCATCGGAGTTCCTGCTACTTCTTCATAAACGCCGGTCGGAATAGA
This sequence comes from uncultured Blautia sp., assembly GCA_905209435.1. The sequence continues at coordinate 3,434 of CAJLTE010000148.1, forward strand.
ATGGCTATCTGCTACAGGTGTGTAATATTTCGCATGAAGTGTAAGATACTGCTCCATAGCAGTTCCGCTTCCTTCACCATTCAGGTTAAAGTAGGAATGATTTGTCATATTGGCAATGGTAGGTTCATCACAAACACCCTGATAATGAATCTTCAGTTCATTCTCTTCTGTAAATTCATATTTGACAGACACATCAAATTCTCCCGGATATCCATTCTCACCGTCAGGACTGATACGATTAAAAACAACGCTGTTTTTGTCCTGGGAAATCTCAGCTGCCTTCCAGAGCTTTTTTTCAAATCCGTTCGGACCACTGTGAAGATTGTTATCATTCTCATTCTGTGCCAGAACTACCTCTTTGTCTCCAATTGAGAACTTCGCTCCACCAATACGATTGCCACTTCTTCCGATAGTTGCACCAAAGAAACATCCGTTTACTTCATAGGATGCCAAATCGTCATATCCAAGTACCACGTCTGTCAGACTACCGTCTTTATCTGGAACGCATACTTTTACAAGAATCGCTCCAAAATCCGTTACTTCTGCGTATGCTCCGGATTTATTCTCCAGATGATAAATCTTTACTGATTCTCCAGACTGAAGTATACCAAATTTTCTCTCAGAAACACTCATTGTTTCCAACCTCCCATATGTTATTTCTAACAAAAAAGAGCCTCACGTCGGCTCTGTTTTTTACAGTTCCCGAAATGCCGTTCCCTTCCCATTGACGCCTAGCCGCAGCTAGGTGGGTACTCTCAACAGACTTTCTGCCTTCCGCTGCATAATGACGGCTTGACATCCGGCCTGCGATGTTGGGTTCCCGTTGAAGTCGATGTAGGTTCAAAAAAAGAAGGGGCCTCGCACATTTCAGGATACTGACACGTTCTTAACTGTTTTTTATTATACTCTAGTATATACGCTTTTTCAACATAAAATGCGCAATTATTTTTATTTTTTATGTCATAGGAAATTACTCCGTAATGTTCCTATGACATAAAAAGCCCTCCGGGCAGGATCACACTGCGTCGTAGAGGAATCATGTCGCTGGAGCGACCCGCCGCAGGCGGAGAATCCTGCTTGTAGGATTCTTTCTTGTAGGATACCAGTTACTGAGAACGGAACGAACAGTAACTGATACTGTTGATCATAATATGAACAACAACTATTTAATACCAAGAATGTCCTTCACTGTCTCTGGCATATCCGGTGCATCTACAACTCTGTCATGAAGTACCGGTGCTGTACGGATTGTCTCAACTGCCTGCGGCAGTTTCACTCCTGAAAGGCTGCTCAGTTCATCTGCCAGTGCAAAATCATCTTTGTCCTCCGTGCTTACACCCAGAGCTTCCATTACACTTCTTGTAAATTTATATGGACTTGCAGTAGATGCGATGACTGTTGGTGTAGTATCTTTTGTATCTGCTACATATTTGTCATATACACCGGCCGCAACTGCTGTATGAGTATCGATTACATATTTACTGTCTTTGAAAATCTTATCAATCGTCTTGGCGGTTTCTTCCTCAGTACAGTAATTGCCATAGAAATCAGAAAGCTGTGCTTTCATATCATCAGTAATCGTATATTCCCCGCCTGCCGCCAGAGCCTGCATAAGTTCTGCACATTTCTTGGCATCATTGCCTGCAATACGATAGATCAGGCGCTCCAGATTACTGGAAATCAGAATATCCATAGACGGGGAAGTTGTAAGAATAAAATCACGTTTTCTGTTATAAGTTCCTGTACGGAAGAAATCATACAGAACTTTATTGTCATTAGATGCGCAGATTAATTTGTGAACCGGAAGTCCCATCTGCTTTGCATAATAAGCAGCAAGGATGTTTCCAAAATTTCCCGTAGGTACTACAATATTAATCTCCTGTCCGTCTTTTATCTTGTCCTGACGTACAAGAGACGCATACGCATATACATAATAAACAATCTGAGGTACCAGACGTCCGATGTTAATAGAGTTTGCAGATGAGAACTGATATCCTGCTTTATCCAGCTCTGCCTCTAATTCCTTGTCATTAAACATCTTTTTAACTGCTGTCTGGGCATCATCAAAATTACCAGTGATTCCTACAACATAGGTATTGTTACCCTTCTGAGTTACCATCTGTTTCTCCTGAATCGGGCTTACACCATGTTTTGGGTAAAATACGATAATCTTAGTTCCCGGAACATCCGCAAAGCCAGCCATAGCCGCTTTACCAGTATCACCGGAAGTTGCAGTAAGAATAACAATCTCGTTCTTCACCTGGTTCTTCTTAGCTGCGGTGGTCATCAGATGCGGAAGAATTGATAATGCCATATCCTTAAATGCAATTGTTGCGCCATGGTAGAGTTCAAGGAAATAAGCCCCATCC
>CAJLTE010000149.1 GCA_905209435.1 uncultured Blautia sp.
TTTTTCCTTTAATATGACCGATCACATTTCCGTAGCAGTCAGTTTCTATCTCATCAAAAACACCGGCCTCTTTCATATACGCCTTTAAAACTTCCGCCGCTTTATCCTCATGTCCTGAATAGCTCTGACAGTTTATCAGACTTTTTGCCAGCTCAATTACTTTTTCGTCCCATTTCTCACTTATCATCTACAAATACCTTTGTTGCACCAAGATTAGTTCTCAGTCCCATTAAAATTGTTTTCAATTTTTTCATAGTTAATTTCCGCCTCGTAAAAAAATTGTTTTTAAGTCTGAAAAAGGCGCAGACACATTGAAGTGTTCTACGCCTTTGTAGTTTCGTTTGCTTTTTGATGGTTCTGCATTATAGGAGCTTTTTTCGAAGTTGTCAAGAGCTTTTTTATTAACTTTGAGATTGTGTTTTATAACTTAAATTAAATTAGTCTATAAATATGAATCTAAAGATTCGTCTAAAAATGCAGCTGCCCCTGCAGCCAAATCAGCCCCTTAAATCTGCGTCCCACGGCCGGTTCTCCCAGCAGATCCGCACAGTTTATACACACATCGAACTGGATATCATTGCACTCGATAGTCATCTGGCACAGTTTCTCACCAGTGAGAATGTTCTTAAAATTCACAAAATCCACGATTTCGCCCATCACACTATACTGGTCACATTCAATTCCATGAGGCATAAAACAGGTATCCACAATTGTCAGCACATCATCTGTGACAATACGCTCGGAAATCATGGAATACATATCCATATCTTCCATTGTAAGGTCTTCCATAGCTTCTTCATCACCATTTCTGGCAGCCGCGATCAGATTATTGCGGTTTTTTGTCAGCTCCCGCTCTACTTTTACAGCTTCTTTATCTTTCTGGACCGGAAAAAGGATCTTCCCTTCTCTTGCCAGTCCTGTAATCGTCAGTGGCTGTCCTTCACGCATATTCCCCTTATACTTCTCCAGCATATATTCTGCAGGATTCTGAAGATAAAAGATCAAAGTCACGCCAAGGCGCATGTCATCACACGCCCCTGCGTAAGACTCTTTTTCTGCGTGTCTCTCCACGACTACACTCTCCTGAGAGGTGATTCCTGTGCCGCGAAAAAACGGAAATGAATATTCTACGTGAAACTCATTGTCTTCATCATACTGTCCACAGACTGTTATTCCACAGTCACAGCCATAATTCTTGGAATATTGTACAAAAACTCCATCTGGATGATTCTCCACTGCAATTTTCTCATCGTAAGTATTTATCACATCCTGAATGATTTCCTGCATTTCTTTACGTGACTTTACCTTTGAAAAGCCAACAGTTCTTAAATAACTATGCACATTATCACCTCCCTGTTAAGCAGTCTTATTGCGAATCAAACAACTTTTTTTCAGATATTCTCCGGACCATCTGATATTTTACTTTTGACTATTACTATTTTCAGATCATTTACTTTTTATCTATTACTATTTTCAGATCAAAGTCCCATTTTTGGTATTTTTATACCATTTCGTTTTTAAGTCCAATTATTTGGACTTTTTCTCGATTTTTGTCATTCCACCCATGTATGGCTGAAGGGCAACTGGAATATTTACGCTTCCATCTGCATTCAGGTTGTTCTCAAGGAACGCAATCAGCATTCTTGGTGGAGCAACAACTGTGTTATTAAGAGTATGAGCAAGATATTTCTTGCCATCTTTTCCGTTTACACGGATTTTCAGACGACGTGCCTGTGCATCACCAAGGTTGGAGCAGCTTCCTACCTCAAAGTATTTCTTCTGTCTTGGAGACCATGCTTCAACATCCAGAGATTTCACTTTCAAGTCTGCCAGGTCACCAGAGCAGCATTCCAGTGTACGAACCGGAATATCCAGGGAACGAAACAGATCAACAGTGTTCTGCCACAGTTTGTCAAACCACATCTTGCTGTCCTCTGGATTACAAACTACGATCATCTCCTGTTTCTCAAACTGATGGATACGGTAAACACCTCTCTCTTCAAGTCCATGAGCACCTTTCTCTTTACGGAAACATGGAGAATAACTTGTAAGGGTTTTTGGAAGCTCTTCTTCCGGAATGATCTGGTCAATAAATTTACCAATCATAGAATGCTCACTGGTTCCGATCAGGTACAGATCCTCACCTTCGATCTTGTACATCATGGCATCCATCTCAGCGAAGCTCATAACACCTGTAACAACGTTACTTCTGATCATGAACGGCGGTACACAGTATGTGAATCCTCTGTTAATCATGAAATCACGTGCATATGCAATAACTGCAGAATGAAGTCTTGCGATATCACCCATCAGATAATAGAAACCATTACCGGCAACACGTCTTGCGCTATCAAGGTCGATTCCGTCAAAAGCTTCCATGATTTCTGTATGATACGGAACTTCGAAGTCCGGAACAACAGGTTCACCAAATTTCTCAATCTCAACGTTCTCGCTGTCATCTTTACCAATCGGTACAGATGGGTCAATGATATTCGGGATTACCATCATATCCTTCAGAAGCTCTTCCTCAACTTCTTTCTCTCTCTTGGAAAGTTCCTCAATACGCTCACCGGAAGCTGCAACCTGTTTCTTAACTTCCTCTGCTTCATCCTTCTTTCCCTGGCCCATAAGAGCACCAATCTGTTTGGAAATTTTATTTCTCTCTGCACGAAGAGCTTCTACTTCCTGTTTGATCTCGCGGTTTTCCTTATCCAACTCCAGAACCTTGTCAACCAGCTCCAGTTTGCTATCCTGGAATTTATTGCGGATGTTCTGCTTTACGATTTCCGGGTTCTCTCTCACAAATTTGATGTCTAACATGTCTTCCTCCTGTACTGATACTTTATTTTTATAGCAAGTATCTGTTTTATTTTTCCATATCTCTTTTTGCAGCAAGTATCTGTTTTATTTTTTCATATCTCTTTTTGTGGCAAGTATCTGTTTTGTTTTCGTTTTATAACAATATTGTCATTACTATTTATTTTTTATAACAATTTTGTCATTTTTTGCTGTTTTTTTATGACTTATATTCATTTTTTACCAACTGTTCGCAGCAATCAATTTACTCATCTTTTTCAATATTTTCCAAGCCAAAATTTACAGCTTTTCTAAGGGCTTCAAGTTCTTCCTGGCTCAACATTACATAGGACTCTCCCTTTACAATTTCTTTCAGATAAAGGAAGCAATTATCTCTGCTGTGTACTGCATTCAAAATTACTCCGGAATTATCCTGATCCAACAAAGCCAGTGCAAAACTAAGTTTTCCGCCTACATCATCGAACGCATCATACTTTTCAACGCCATATTTGCTGAACATAGATTCCAAATGATGTTTGATAAAGCTGATGTCGTGCTCATGATCCTCTTTTGCTTCATAAAGGCGGTCAATCTGAGCGAATTTTCGTACAAAAACTTTCTCAAGAGATTGTGCGTCACTGCCTTTCATGAACATTTTGTATTTACGTTCCAAACGGCTAAGCCTCATTTTGCTGCTGAATACATTCACCGCCAGAACGATGGTCAGAATCAGCAGTAAAATAATAATGATACCCGGGTCGATTCCCAGGCTGTCAAAAATACTGCTCATGCACTCTCCTTATCTTATTGATTCAAACAACTCAATGATTCTTTCCAGTTCATCTCTGGAATAATATTCAATTTCAATTTTACCTTTATTATTTTTCTTTCTGTGTATAAAAACCCGAGTTCCCACGATTCCCTTCATTTTCTCTTCAAGACTCTCGTAAATCGCATCTTCAGCTGTATTTACTGTTTTCTGAGTTTTCTTCGGTGGCTCCACAATATGTTTTACCAGTTTTTCAGTCTCTCGAACACTTAACTTCTCATCAAAAATCTTCATTGCCACGCTTGTCTGCTTATCTTTGTCTGTAATCGCAAGAATTGCACGAGCATGCCCAGCTGAAATCATCTCATCAATCAGCATCTGCTGAACTCTTTCATCCAATTTCAAAAGGCGAAGGGAATTAGTCACTGCAGTTCTGCTCTTAGAAACGCGTTCTGCAATATTATCCTGTTTCAGCTTAAATTCGTTGATCAGACGCTTATAGGCCATCGCTTCCTCTATTGGATTTAAGTCTTCCCGCTGAATATTTTCAATCAGGGAAATCTCAACTACCTGCTGATCATTAAATTCCTTAATGATTACCGGAACTTCTTTCACCCCGGCAAGTTTAGCTGCCCTCCATCTTCTCTCGCCCGCAATAATTTCATAGTAATCGCCTTTATCCGAAACCAGAAGTGGCTGTAAGATGCCAAACTGCTTAATTGATTCAGATAATTCCAGTAAAGCATCCTCATCAAACTGCTTGCGTGGCTGAGTTCTGTTTGGCTCTACCTTTGAAATCTTCACAAGCATTTCAGATTTCTTCGGTTCTTCAACCACTGCAGCTTGTGCTGTATCTTTTGTTTCTGCAGCACTCTTCACTGCTGAAGCATTCAAAGAACCTTCTTCCTGCTGATGTAAGCTTTCATTTGTGGCAACTGACTTTTGCTCCGGCTTTTTTTCAGCTGGCTTCACTGACTTCTCCGGGAAAAGAGCATCCAGACCTCTTCCAAGACCTTTCTTCTTAACTGCCATTACTCAACCTCCCTGTTTATCACTTCTTCTGCAAGAAGGCGATAAGCTTCTGCTCCTGTGGATCTCGGATCATAAAGAGTAATCGGCTGTCCGTAACTTGGAGCTTCTGCCAGTCTGACATTTCTCGGAATAATAGTCTTGTAAATATTCTGCTGAAGATTTTCCTTAACATTCTCTACTACCTGCAGCGATAAATTTGTACGGGCATCATACATAGTAAACACAACGCCCTCAATCTCAAGATCATTATTCAGTCTGTCCTTTACCAGATCAATAGTATGTATCAGCTGTGATAGTCCTTCCAATGCATAGTACTCACACTGAATCGGAACCAAAACAGATGTCGCAGCAGTAAGTGCATTAATAGTAAGCATATTCAGAGATGGGGGACAATCAATAATAATATAATCATAATTATTCTTTATTTTGTCAGTAATCTCTTTCAATATGTATTCTTTATTATCAATACCAACAAGCTCAATCTCTGCGCCAGACAGATTTACATTTGATGGTATCAAATCTACATTTTCTACTACATCTTTGACAATCGTCTTCTCAACATCGGACTGTCCTACCAGAAGTTCATACAAGGTATCTTCTACTTCATTTTTATCAACACCTAATCCACTGGTAGTGTTTCCCTGAGGATCCATGTCAATTGTCAGAACTTTTTTCCCCTGTTCTGCCAGGCATGCAGAAAGATTAATGGCTGTGGTAGATTTACCAACGCCGCCTTTCTGATTAGCAACCGCAATCGTTCTGCCCAATATCAACCCTCCCTTTCATATTATTTAGGTTACTGTTCACACAACATTTTTATAAAAAGCAACATGTTTAATTGTAAAAAAAGAAGCCTGCTTGCAGGATTCTCCAACTACGGCAGGGCACCTCGAGCGCCATCTAACTTTCTGCTACAGTGTAATCCTGCCTGGTAGGGCTTTTTATGTAATAGAAAATTTTAACAGGATTTTTTATCACATAAAAAATGTTTCACGTGAAATATTTTGCAAATTTTAATTGCACACAATAACCAAAGTTTATAGATCACACCACCATCCTACAGGTTCTG
>CAJLTE010000150.1 GCA_905209435.1 uncultured Blautia sp.
ACGCCGAGTAGGATTTATTATAATCCCGTATCGGCGTTATTGATTGTAATTATCTCATTATTACAGATTTTTTATAACCTATTGTGTCAGATACTATAGACTTGACACGACATTTATTGGATTTCCGCTTGTGACATCATTTCTTTCACTAATTCATAATTACTTGTCCAATATTGTTCGGAAATAAAATAATGTGCTTTTTAGGCTCAGTCCATCTTTTATCCCCAAATATACAATCAGAAATGGCAGCATGAACATGCATACTCGGATCCATATCTTTTTTCTCGTCTATCAATTATCATGATGGATTTGTATTCTGCAATGTAGAATGCCTTTAACATCTGGAACGTGATCTTCACAAAGTATTCGATCAGTCTGGACATGACTGGACCATGAAAATAAAAGACACCAACCGAAGTCAGTGTCATTTCTTCAATCTTTCTATTCTCTCACACAAACATCTCATACATTCCCACCATCACTGGCATGGTCACAATTGACAGCAGTGTCGTAAGTACATACAATGAGCTCGCATATGCCGCATCTTTATCATATAGTTGCGCCATGGATGTCACAGTTGCACAAGCAGGTGTTATGGATGCAATATATACAGTCAGGAGAATCTGTTTGGAATCATTTATTCCTGCAAATGTATGAATCAGTTTCATTAGAATCAGTACAAATATTGGATAAACAATCAATCGCAATACTGTTGAAAGATAGTTTCTTTTTTTAGTAAATACAATCTTAAGAGGTACGTCCGCAATAACCATTCCGGCAAGCAGCATTCCGATCGGACCAATCATATTATTCATCATATCCATGACATCCTGCACTCCCGAAGGCATCTGGATTCTGCAGACAAACAATATCACTCCTACTATGATTGAAATAATATTTACGTTCAGAAATACTTTTTTCCACTCTAATCTATCTTCTTCGCAAAGCATATTTTTGCAGTGTGTCCAGATCAGAATCAGCTGTACCGCAATATAAGCACTGGAGTAAATAACGTACTCCTGTCCAAGCAAATCCTGTACCAGCGGAATTACCAGTATACCGGCATTTGAATAAATAACCGTCGCGCGTTCAATCGTATCTAGCCGCAATACTTGTTTTAATATTGTGGTAAGTATCAGAAATAAAACATGTACCAGAACTGCTGCCGCACATGCCAGGAGCAGTCCTTTTTTTACATCTGGCGTATAGTCCACCTGAAATGCGTCGATAATTACGCATGGAATAACCAGATAAACCATGACTACAGATATGCTTTTACTCTCCGATGACTTCATAAGGCCGGCTTTTACAACCGCATATCCCATAAGCATGATTGCAAAAAGCTTTGCAATCTCTTCCATTAGTAATAAACTGATTTGCATATTTTGTCCCTTCTTTTCTGATGTCTGTTATTTTTAATTATAGCATGCTTTGTCCAGCTACTTGCAGGTCTCCTACGCTGTCTGTGACGGAAGCTGTTTATACCACAGTTCTCCCTTCCATAGTTGGTTTCTTATTTCCAGCTATAAATCTCTACTCATTCGTAAAAAATTATAAGAAAATCCCCGGCATACTGCGGACGTTTCCTTGAAGTAAAATCTATTGTTGTCACACGTCCTTGCTATCCCTATAATAAGTTATGCCGGGGAAAATTGTCTATCTTATTAAATTGTATTTTTTAAATACGGGCTACGCCGGTTCTCTTTGCTGCCTCCGCAACTGCTTTGGCTACCGCCGGTCCTACTCTCTTATCGAATGCCTTCGGAATGATATATTCCGGAGAAAGTTCCTCATCTGCGATCAGATTTGCAAGTGCTTCAGACGCTGCCAGCTTCATTTCATCATTGATCTCTTTTGCTCTCACATCAAATGCGCCACGAAAGATTCCTGGAAAAGCAAGTACGTTGTTGATCTGGTTCGGGAAATCACTTCTTCCTGTGGAAACAACTTTTGCTCCGCCAGCCTTTGCGTCATCCGGGAAAATCTCCGGAGTCGGGTTTGCACATGCAAAAACAATTGCATCCTTATTCATGGTCTTAACCATCTCTGTTGTAACAGCACCAGGTGCGGAAACACCGATAAATACATCTGCGCCGACCAGCATATCTGCCAGAGAACCTGCTTTCTTATCCAGATTGGTCACCTTGCTCATTTCATCTTTGACTGGATTCATTCCTTCCGGACGTCCCTCATAGATTGCACCCTTTCTGTCACAGAGTGTGATGTTCTTAAATCCGGCTGTGAGAAGCAGACGAGCGATAGAGATTGCTGCTGCTCCTGCTCCGTTCATTACAACATGGACATCCTCTTTCTTCTTGCCAACAACTTTAAGTGCATTGGTAAGACCTGCCAGTGTGATGATCGCAGTACCATGCTGGTCATCATGGAAGATCGGAATATCACATTTTTCTTTCAGTTTCTTTTCAATTTCGAAACATCTCGGTGCGGAAATATCTTCCAGGTTTACTCCACCAAAGGAACCGGAGATCATATAGATTGTATTTACAATTTCGTCCACATCGTTGCTTTTAATGCAGAGTGGAAATGCATCTACATCACCAAATGCCTTGAAAAGGACACATTTACCTTCCATAACCGGCATTCCGGCTTCTGGTCCAATGTTTCCAAGTCCAAGAACAGCAGAACCGTCTGTAACTACCAGACACATGTTCCATCTTCTTGTGAGTTCGTAAGATTTGTTTACATCCTTCTGGATTTCCAGACAAGGCTGTGCAACTCCAGGTGTATAAGCAAGTGACAGATCATCCTTATTTTCTACAGGTACTCTTGTTACAACTTCAATCTTACCTTTCCATTCTCCATGCAGTCTTAAAGATTCTTTTGCATAATCCATTTCTATTGTCCTCCCTGGTATCTTAAATTATGTGAAACCGTATGATTCGGCTGCCTCTATTGTTACTGTGAACAGTTGCCTTCTAATCTATTAATAATTTCCTGTAAAGAATTTGCTGTCTTTTGGAAGCTCATATCCGTCAAAATATTTATCAAAGTCAAGTTTGAGATATCCACACAGATTAGCAAGTTCGACCATCGTATTATCGTTTACAGGTAATCCATGTTCTCTTCTTTCTTTTTCTGCCAAAACTTCTTTTTCACCATGTGTATAAATACGTTCTTTGCCTTCTGCCTTCGGACTTTCTCTCAAAGCTTCCAGGTATTCTGAAAAATGTCTGCGAATTGCCTGAGGATCACCAAATGCAGCCGGATCGATTGCCATGAATCCATGACAGATTCCAGTTTTATCCGGGAATGTGCAGCAATGATCCGAAGTAACACCCATGGAAAGAATGGAACTGAACAGTTCACATAACATACCATATCCATATCCCTTGTGGCTTCCTGTAACCTCTTCATTTCCACCAAGGGGCATGATTCCGCCGCCCTTCTTTGCAACAATATTGGCAAGGACATCCGGTGCGTCTGTGCTTGCATGACCATCTTTGTCCAACGCCCATCCATTAGGAAGCGGTTTCTCCATTTTGTTGTACATTTCTAGTTTTCCTCTTGTAACTACTGTAGTAGAACAGTCAAAGAAAAACGGATACGGGTCTGCCGGCATAGCTACTGCGATTGGGTTTGATCCAAGCATGGCTTTTTTGCCAAACGTAGGAACCATAATAGCCTCTGAATTGGTGCAAGCCATTCCCAGAAGTCCTTCATCGCACGCCATCTTTGCATAATATCCAGCAATACCAAAATGATTGGACTCACGGACGGTTACGATTCCAGCTCCGGTTTTTTTGGCTTTTTCGATGGCTTTTTTCATTGCGTAAACGGAAATAAGCTGTCCCATTCCATTATGACCATCAATCACTGCAGATATCGGTGTTTCAAATACAACTTCAGGCTTTGCCTGCGGATGGATGGTTCCCTTTTCAATTCCTTTATGATAACGCACCATTCTCTGCATACCATGACTTTCTATTCCATAAAGGTCAGCCGTAAGAAGCACATCCTTGATCTGATTGCTTTCTTCCTCTGTAAATCCAAACGCCTTGAATACGTCTCCGCAAAAATGATTCAGTGTCTCATATGACCATTTCACATATCCCATTGTTTCGCACCTCTTTCTGGTATTGCCAGTTTTATTTATTGGTATTACCAATTTACATTTTAATTATATCACTGGTATTACCAAAACACAATAGAGGTCATATCAATTAACTCTGTAAAAATGCCCAAAATTTCTTAGGATTTTTTTTGCATTTCTTCCATATAACGTTCAATCGTATCCATATGTTCGGACATACATCGTTCCGCCTGTTCTGCATCTCCGTTGATGATTGCCTCAACAAGCCGATGATGCTGGTCATCAACCTCTCTGGCAGAATTATTCTTTTTCATAATGTAGTCTCTCGTCCCGGAAACAATATTCTCCGTAAGCTGATCCGCTGCCGCAAGGACACTGTAAATCATCGGGTTATCTGCGATCTTTGCAATCTTCTGGTGAAGTTCGCGATCCAGTTTACCCCGTATCTTTTCATCTTCTGCGGCGTCCAGCCGTGCAAGAATCATCCATAATTCTGCTGCGTTCAGCGGTGTGCACTTCCTCGCTGCAAGAATTGCTGATTCTCTTTCCAGTGCCGCACGAAACTGCTGATTCTGGCGCAGATATCCATTATTTAATTTAAAAAGTATGGATAAGGGGCCGATTAGCCAGGTATCCAGATCCTCTGTAATATAATTCCCGCCTCCCGGCACTGGCTTAACTATTCCCAGCAGTTCCAGTGCTCTCAAAACTTCTCTGACTGCCGGTCTGGACACTCCCATGGTCTCCGCCATTGTCCGCTCCGCCGGAAGGGCAGCTCCCGCTTTGAGACTGCCATTCTGAATGTTCTCTATAATCTGATTTAAAATCCCATCGAAAGCCCGCTCATCCCCAATTTCTCTAAACATAATCCATTCCGTTACTGAAAACTTATAAAAAGTCATAAACCTCTATGTTTCATTCCTTCTTCAAATAATTTTTACGGATGTTTGTTAATCTGTTATTTCGTTTTAATAAAAGTTTTTCCTTTTTGATTACATTATTTGTTTTACAGTAACTTACCCCTTTCTTATTTTTCTCGTAAGAACGAGAGAGACTACGCTGTAATCTGCGTTTCTGTTTTTCTAATTTCTTTACTTTCTGAGTTCTGGATCTGAAATGAATCTGCCACCTTTTTCATAGTTCTCTTCTTCGCTGGCCAAAACCCAGTTATAAGCAAATCTTGATGCACCAGCATACTGAAGCTTGTTTTCCTTGTAATTAATCCCGGAACCGATATCACTTATTATCTCAAATGGCTGTCCTTTTACCTGAAGATATATTCTAACATTATCAATCTGCCGTTCCAGATCATCTTTTTGTTTATGATTGGAAATGCGACAATATCCAATTGTAATGCGGTTTTTAGGCTTTACATTTATTACCTGGTTG
>CAJLTE010000151.1 GCA_905209435.1 uncultured Blautia sp.
CCGTAAGGTGTTTGCCAATGCAGTAGTGGGAGAAGCAAGAATCCCCCTGCTTTAGTTGAGGGGAGTGTCAAGCCATTGTAGAAACTGCCGAATTTCACCGAAAGCCCCGATTCGGTGAAAAATATCATAGCAGGAATATTTTTTGTAATGTATACTATATTTGTTAGGGAATCCAGATATACCACAAAGCAGAAAGGAAAAAAGCGTATGAGAAGAAATTGGAAAAAAGCTTTATGTGGCATTTTGACAGGTTTTATGATTGCAACGGCGGCACCAGCTGCGGTTCCGGAGTTGATCAGTGCGACAGAAGTACAGGCGGCGATAAACGTAGCAACGCCGGCTATGTCTTCTATTAAGATCTCCGGCAGGAATAAGATTATTTTCAGCTGGAAACAGGTAAAAGGAGTTGCCGGATACCGGGTATACCGCAAGACCGGAAACAGCGGATGGAAAGCAGTAAAAACCCTCACAGGAAGCAAAAATGTTACGTTTACCGATACAAAAGTAAGTACCGGAGTAAGCTATACTTACACAGTGAGAGCTTACCGGAAATCCGGAAAAAATACGATCTGGAGTAGATATAATGAAAAAGGTCTGACAGCAATCGCAGGTCTGAATTATCTCACCCTGAATAAGACCAGCCTGACACTGGCATCGAAAAAAACTTATACACTGAAGATCAAAGGCACCAGTCTGAAACCGTCATGGAAGAGCAGCAACACAAATGTTGTCAAGATAACTTCTGTCGGAAAGATCACCGCGGTAAAAACAGGAACAGCGGTTATCACAGCGACTCTTGGTGGCAGAAAATTCACCTGCAAGGTTACTGTAAAGAATCCGACCTCGGCTAATACCAGATTGACGCAGAATTATAGCAAATTGAAAAAATACATCAGTCAGAAAGGCAAATATACTGAAGACGGAAATCAGTTTATAAATGTCAAAGTAGATAAAGAAAGTACTCTGATGATCGGTTATCTGAAGAAAGAAGATAAGATAGATATTGGGATGATGCTCTCTATGCCTTCAGATGGAATCCTTGCCGGACTGGATATTATCGGAAACTGTGTGAAATCTGATACGGTCAGTGTGAAGTCCGCCCTGTCTACAAATGAAGTCTTTCTGCTGGTGACTTCTTCTACAAAAGCATCTGCTTATAAAGGTCAGAATCTGACTTTCTTGTATACAAACGGAAAAAAAGCGATGACAGATCTGCAGGATTCTTCCAATATTATGATGAAAGCGACAATGAAAGTAGCAAATGATTATCTGAAAAAGAATTTAAATCTGACAATGAAAGATCTGGGATTCACTGCTTATAAATAACAGTAACATCCTATGATGATGCCGTTAATAAAATTCGGTTGACAAATTAGTATAGAAAGCATAAGATGATAGTAGCTAAGAAATGTGATGAAATTCAAACATTGGCAAAAACGAAAACCCCGGAAGTCTCGCACACTTCCGGGGTTTTCTATGCCGTTATGTAAGGGGGCTTAAGCCTTTCAGGCTGTTACTGCCTGTCGTTTCTGTCCAGCCATTTGCGAATATAGTAGCTAACTATATCCGCCGTAACAGAAACAAAAAATGTGATGATTAATTCGCACACTGGACTTCACCTCCTTTCTGCTGGAGGGTTGGCAGCAATTATAGTGTACTATAGTTTAGAACAAATTGGAACTATTGTGAGAAAATTTAATGCTCTTGACATTGATCATAATTCGCCTTATACTAAACCATGTAAATAACAGGGGAGCTTGTGATGGCAGGCTGAGAGGAAGTCTTCAACTTCGACCCTTATACCTGATTTGGATAATACCAACGTAGGAACGTATAAGATGAATTTACGGGAGATACTTTGGTGTATCTCCTTTTTTATTGGATGCGGATGTTTTTATCCGATTGAATACGTAAGATCAGGATTTACAGGGAAGGGATCAAGAGCGAATGCTTTTAACCCCGGTATCGACAATTGAATATTGGGAAATTTGAGAGTGAACTGAGTTCATGAAGGGGTGCACCACCGCGGGTGTATTTCTTTGTGAACTCTTTTTTATTGACGAATAGCTTTTGAAGTTTCCGGAAAGGAGAGATCATGATCACAGTAAATGGTGAAAGCAGAACATTGGAAAAGCCGGTGACAGTAACAGAATATCTGGAAGCATGTAACTATGTTCCGGTGCAGGTTGTAGTAGAGCTGAATGAAGAGATCATTAAGAGAGACACTTACGATACAACAGTACTGAAAGATGGCGATGTTGTGGAGATTCTGCAGTTTATGGGCGGCGGAAGCTGCTGATGTCGCTATAGAGATAAAATTAGGTATATATACCACGGCAGTAACTGACAGATAAGTTACTGAAAAAATGCAAATGAAGAATGATCTGGCAGAAGAAGGCGCTGGTTATAAATCGGTGGAAATATTTTCTGCAAACAGACATAAAGAAAGGTGGACATAAAAAATGACAACAGCAAACACAAATGAAGACAAACTGATCCTGGGAGGCCATGAGTTTACTTCCCGTTTTATCCTTGGTTCCGGAAAATTTTCTCTGGAGCTTGTAAAAGCATGTATTGAAAAAGCAGGAACTCAGATCGTAACACTTGCCCTGCGCCGTGCAAATGAGGGTGGGCTTGCCAATATTCTTGACTATGTGCCGAAGGATGTTACTCTTCTTCCGAATACATCAGGAGCCAGAAATGCAGAGGAAGCAGTCCGTATCGCAAGACTTTCCCGCGAGCTTGGTTGTGGAGATTTTGTAAAGATCGAAGTTATCCATGACTCCAAATATCTTCTTCCGGATAATTACGAGACCATCAAGGCAACAGAGATCCTTGCAAAAGAGGGCTTTGTAGTTATGCCATACATGTATCCAGATCTGAATGCAGCCAGAGATCTGGTGAATGCAGGAGCTGCCTGTGTAATGCCACTTGGCTCTCCAATCGGTTCCAACAAAGGAATCTGTACAAAAGAATTCATCCAGATCCTTATCGACGAGATCGACCTTCCGATCATCGTGGACGCAGGAATCGGCCGCCCGTCACAGGCATGTGAGGCTATGGAAATGGGTGCTGCAGCAGTTATGGCAAATACAGCTATCGCAACTGCAGGAGACGTCCGTGTTATGGCGGAAGCCTTTAAGAAAGCTATTGAGGCAGGAAGAAGTGCATATCTTTCCGGTATGGGAAGAACTCTGGAGAGAGGTGCAAGTGCATCCTCACCACTGACCGGATTTCTTCATGAGTAAAATTGATAAATGAATGATTGAACGCAGAACACTAAGCGGGGGACAGGCACTGCCTGTGTAGTGAAACACAGGTATTGTCTGGTTTCAATCGAAATTAAGTTTACAGATATGCAGCAGTGAGGACCAGAGTATTGCTGCAATATATGAGAGGAGCGACATAAGAGTAATGGCAGAGACAGTACAGGCCAGTCAGCAGGACGGCCATTTTAATGAAAGTATCGTAAATGAAGAAATTCTGGAAGATATGAAAAAGAACCGTATCGATCACATGAAGTACCTTCCGGATATGGAACAGCTGGAAGAATCTGATGTAATGGATCAGGTTATTTCCGCAATGAACGCATATGATTATGATAAGTACACAGAAGCGGATGTACGGAGAGCGCTTGCTCATGACAACCGTACACCGGAGGATTTTAAAGCACTGCTTTCACCGGCAGCGCTGCCTCTTCTGGAAGAAATCGCACAGGCTGCACGGATCGAAACAAGGAAACATTTCGGAAACAGCATCTGTATGTTCACACCGATCTACATTGCAAACTACTGTGAGAATTACTGCATCTACTGTGGATTTAACTGCCACAATAAGATCCGCCGTGCACAGCTGAACGAAGAAGAGATCGAGAAGGAAATGGCAGCGATCGCCGAGACTGGTCTGCAGGAGATCCTGATCCTTACCGGCGAGAGCAAAACCAAATCCAATGTGGAGTACATCGGAAAAGCCTGTGAGATCGCGCGAAAATATTTCAAGGTGATCGGCCTTGAGGTGTATCCGATGAATTCTGATGAGTACGCATATCTTCACAAATGCGGCGCAGATTATGTGACAGTTTTCCAGGAAACCTATAATTCTGATAAATACGAAACTCTGCATCTGGCAGGTCACAAGAGGATTTTCCCATACAGGTTAAATACACAGGAGCGTGCGTTAAAAGGCGGCATGCGAGGTGTTGGTTTTGCGGCACTTCTGGGACTAGATGATTTCCGCAAGGATGCTTTTGCAACGGGATATCACGCATATCTTCTGCAGAGAAAATATCCACACGCAGAGATCGCTTTTTCCTGCCCGAGACTTCGTCCGATCATCAACAACGACAGGATCGATCCGAAGGATGTACACGAACCGCAGCTTTTGCAGGTAGTCTGTGCATATCGTCTGTTTATGCCGTTTGCAAGTATTACTGTATCCACCAGAGAGTGTGAGCGTGTCCGTGACAATCTGGTAAATATCGCAGCAACCAAGATCTCTGCAGGTGTCAGCACAGGAATCGGAAGCCATGTGGATGATATCGAAGATAAAGGCGACGATCAGTTTGAGATTTCCGACGGAAGGTCTGTGGACGAAGTTTTCAACGCCCTGAAAGACCACGGCCTGCAGCCGGTGATGAATGATTATATTTATCTGTGAGATGAAGGCGGCGAAAGAGGATCACACAGACTACCGAGGATAACTTCTGTGGAATATGTGGAAAACCATTCGCCCGAAAGAGCGATTTTTCAGGGTGAGTGTGGATAACTGTTTCGGAAGAATGAATGCAGAAAGATTTTTGGCAAACAGAGGACAGTGCTGGAAGAATTTGTCGTCAGAACAAGAGTAATTTTTCAGTCCGGGTCTGATAAAATGGATATAACCCGGTTTATCTTAAAGAGAAAAATGCAGATGAGGTTTTTGTCAGAATGAAAGAAAAGCAGTTGCATGGAGAAGAACTGACCAAAGAAGATCTCAAACGTGCTGTCAAAGATGAAGCTTACCGCAAAAAACTCCTGGAAGAGCTGAATTCACAAGGTTGATTGCGTTTTCACAAAATCTTTCAACGGTGATGAAGAATATGCAAAAAAGAGTGCGAAATCTATGGATAACAGCTAAAAATCAAACATAAAAACCTGTAAAATCCGCCCAAATATCCCTGATTTCGAAAACTACTGAAAACGGTTTCCAATCTAATAGTTTTCATAGGTACTTACTCATGTTTATAATAGCCCCAACAACAAAACACGAGGCAAAACACAGGAGGTAAGTATTATGAAAAGAAGCTGCAGAACAGTGAAAAAACAGAGTCTGCAGCTTCTTTTATGTAAATA
>CAJLTE010000152.1 GCA_905209435.1 uncultured Blautia sp.
GCGGTATCCCGCCTTAATTCAGATGCTCTGGTAACTCAGTTGCCGAGTAGTTCACCAGATCACTTGGTATCCTGATGGATGCTTTAATGGCAAGCCTTCAGGAAATTTTAAAACTCAGCGATGAACAACTGACTGCTTTTACCGCTGATTTTGAAGCAAGACTGCCAGAATATCTGCGAAATGCACTCCATCCCAAGGCTGTAGTAGCATAAGTGATGCTAGAATATAAATAGTACAAGCCAAAATGAGAAATTCCAAATACACATAAGCATGATACAATAGAAACATGCTGAAGGAGGATCTCATATGGCAAAACAACATGACAAACAATTTAAACTTGATGCAATCCAGTATTATCAAGATCACAAAGATCTCGGGGTACGTGGATGTGCAGAAAATCTTGACATAGGACCAAATTCAACCTTAATGTTTTATAAAAAAATAATTTCAAGAAATAGAAATTTACTGTGAGTAGGCACATATAGATTATGAAAAGAAGAAAGTAATTCTTATTGATAGGCGTCTGACAAATATATACAAGAAAAAGTGGCATAGAAGCAATGAAATATTATCCCATTAGCATAAAAAATAATAACAAAAACTTATTTAAGTAATATTATATGAATAAGTTTATATTGAACTTATATAAATAAGTTTGAGGTGATCGAAATATGAAATATAATTTTCCAGAAGATTTGAGATCAATTCGGGCGATATTAGGCCTTTCTCAGAGAGAATTTGCAGAACAGATTGGAGTAGAGCAGGTGACTGTTTCAAGAAATGAGTTGGGAAAAACAGTTCCGTCTGCAAGAATTTTGGAGAATGTATACAGATTTGCATTTACAAAAAATATAAGAATAAATAAACTGAAAGAAATGCTCTGGAGAGATGCTCTGGAAAAAATGAGAAATTGCTTTTCCATGGGGCGAAAAGTGAAATTACCGGGGAAATAGATATCTATAGAGGCAGGAGTAACAATGATTTTGGACAGGGATTTTATACAGGGGAAAGTTATGAGCAGGCAATCTCATTTGTATCAGGATTTGAGCATTCATCGGTATATTATATTCGTTTCAATGACACGAGTCTGAAATGTAAGAGATATAAAGTGGACCAGGAATGGATGATGACGATTGCCTACTATCGGGGGGCGCTAGATGAATACAAGGAACATCCAACAATAAAAATGCTTGCAGAACAGTCCAGAGATTGTGACTACATAATTGCACCGATAGCAGACAACCGTATGTTTCAGATTATTAATTCATTTATTAATGGAGAAATTACAGATGAACAGTGCAAACACTGTCTTGCGGCAACAAATCTTGGAATGCAGTATATATTTATAAGTGAAAAGGCAGTATCGCAGGCTAAACTTATAGAACGATGTTATATTTCAGACAATGAAAGGGTCTGTATATTGATGAAATCCTGGTGTAAAGAGGTGGCCGATGAATGAAAAAAATAGATAAAGATGGATTGCTTTTGTGTGAACTTCAGGCGACTGCATTTGAAAACTCTGTTGATAAAATGGAGTCGAGCTCAGAGATTTTTATCAGGCGATTTATGAAAAGTAAAATAGCAAAAAGACTTGATAATGGGTCAGTCCTTGAAAGTAATATTCAGGCAAATGATATTTTACAGTTTGTAGATGAAGAGTATGGAGTTTCGGATTATGGAACTGTAAAATATACCCGCAACGAGATGTACTGGATTGGTTATATCTACAGGTATTTTGCGATTATCTGTGAGTTAACATCAGTACAGGTTTATAAAATTATAAAACCGAAGGAACTGAGAGGATTATTTCTTCCATATCATACCATGGATCCATCTCAGGCTGTGGAGAGGATACTGGAGGCAAAAGAAATGCCAATGGATGAGAATATGGAACTGGAACGTCAATATAAAATATTCAAAAAAATAAGAATGCAAAAAACAAAGAACGAGCAGGCTGGCGTTAAATAAAACGCTCAACCCGCTCCATTGTAGTTTTCAGAATCGTAATATCCGTCAGCACATCGCCGGTTTCCAGTGAATGGTTGGCGTTTTTTGTAAGAAAAAGAGGTACCTCTTTTTGCTGTGCCAGCTTCTGGATAATTTCGGTTTCGGCCCAGGGATCTGCGGTGCCGTGGAAGGCGATGCTTCCGGCCAGTGAGAAAGAAAAGGTATCCGCCAGAGGCGTAAACAGGATGCTTTTCACTGTCAGATCATGTCTGGAAGCATAGGCTGAAGATATGATAGTGCCAAGACTTTTGGAAATAAACAGAATACTTCCATATGAATGCCAGTCAACATTCTGGAGAAACTGTTCGGTATGTTTCAACGCAAGCTCGAAGGCCTGTTCCATTTTGGCACGGTCGCCTTTGACATTTTCGGGAAGAGAACCGTAAGATACATTCAGGATCTGATAACCTTGATTTCTGGCAAGGCGAGCTGCATAGTAAAGGAGCGGTTTATCAGGGCCATATCCGATACCCGGGAAAACAACGGCCAGCTTCGGGGCGTTGTTATCAGCTTCCGCTGTATGAGAGGAAGCTTTGTCATAGAGCATCTGCAGCTGGATTTTTTCCTGGAGCTCTTTTAAGGGAATGGAGATCGTGCAGGAGTCGGATGGAAGGTAATCATAATCAGTAATAATGCCATCCTCTTCTCCGTGATAAACAATATGTGAGGAACCCATAAGTTCCATATCTTCTTCAATATCTGAAAGTAATTCTTCGTATGATTTCATTTTATTTCAAACCTTCTTATTAAAAAATTAGTATTTGTCAAAGTATGTTATGTGAATGTTTCCTTTATATGGGGAAAAGTTTATTTGTGTTCAAGCTTCGCTTTCTCGGCATTCAAAAGCTCAATATTAATATTCTTCTCACTAGCAGTTTTATCAACCCAGAGGTTCAGAGAATCAATAGCCAGGGAAACCTCATCCAGCTTTTGGCTGATATATGCAAAGTCTTTGATTTCATCGTCGGTGATCTTACCGTCTCTGGCGATCTGGATCAGACGGCTGGTGAGAGGGTTGATCTCATTAAGACTAGCGATGGTTTCCAGGATAATGGTAGAAAGCTCGGAAACCTCGATCTCCGGTACATACCGGTCCCCGATCATACACTTGTGAGAACAGTAATAATTGCATAAGTCAGGATGCTTATAGCAGTCAGCCATCTGGATGATGTCGTAAGGGGTTGGTTCCTGCAGTTCGTATTCGATCTTTTCAATCCTGGAGGCAGAAACACCGGTCATTTCCTGGCTGGCTTTTTCGCGGGTCAGACCCTGTTCTTCTCTGTATTGCTGATAAATAGTCTTGTTTTCTCTGGTAGATTGTTTCCCCATGGTTCAGTCTCCTCTGTTAATTCTCCAAAATAGGGAAATATATGAAGTTATTTCAACATATAGAACGTTTATTTTTACAGATGATTCTATTATACTGGATTCATCGAGTGACAGCAAGGGCCGTCAGAGAGAAAGAGGTGGCTGTGTGGACGTGACAAGAAGATTGCAGATGATACGGATCCTGGAAAAAATGGAAAGAGATCCGAAATTCAGTGAAAAGCTTGGAATCATAAATAAATCAAAATTTATATCAGTAAATATAACTGGAGAAAAGGAGAAATTATGTTGACGTTATTATTTATCATATGTATGTTTGGAGTTTTTGGAAAGCTGTTTTTTTTCGGCCTGAAAGCAGCCTGGGGGATATCTAAATTTATATTAACGCTGGTATTCCTGCCGTTGATCCTGATCGTAATGGTAGCAGGAGGACTGATCTCCCTGGCATTACCGATACTTCTTGTTATTGGTATTGTCGGACTGATCGCATCAAAAGCATAAGGAAATAAACAGCAAACGCGGATTATGAATAACCGCCTGGAAAAAAGGAGGAACAATTATGAGTAAGAAAGAAGGATACAGCAGACCAGGTTTATTTGGAGGCATTAATCACTATGATGCCAATGGTCATAAGATTGGGGAAAGCAGACCCGGATTGTTCGGAGGGTATAATGATTATGATGCCAAAGGCCATAAGATCGGAGAAAGCAGACCTGGTATTTTCGGAGGAATGAATCATTATGATGCCAAAGGCCACAAAGTAGGAGAAAGTCGTCCGGGAGTATTTGGCGGAGCAAACCATTATGATGCAAATGGCCATAAAACAGGCCATAGCAGCAAAGGAATCTTCGGAGACTGGAATCACTACGACGACTGATCGAAAATGAAATACATGTACAGTATTATTGACGGCAGATCCACAACAAAGAATCTGCCGTTTACTTATTTGACAAATCCGGTAAAAATTCTGTTGTACAACTGTAGAAAAACCAATTATAATTAAAAATTAAAGGATACAGAATTATCAACAGAATGGAGAAATATATGAGATTAAGAAGTCAATCCGCACGGACTTTATTATATGAAGAAGTAGTAGAAGAACTTTACAGGCTGATCGATGAGAAGCATATCCAGCCAGGTGGCAAGCTTCCGCCGGAAAGAGAACTGATCGAGCAGCTGAAAGTCAGCCGGAATGTGTTAAGAGAGGCATTTCATGTTCTGGAAACCAGAGGTGTGATCGTTTCTCACCAGGGAAAAGGAAGATTCTTAAGGGAACAGCCAGGCCACGGATCCGAGAAACGTACAGAAAGTCTCAGCAAAAATCTGGAACGCTATTCCATGCTGGAAGCTTATGAAGTCCGTCAGGTTCTGGAAGTAAAGGGTGTGGAGCTGATCATCCGTAACGCATCCGAAGAAGACATTGATGATCTGGAAAAAGCTTACAAAAAAGTGGAACATACCTACGAGACAACCGGAACTACAACCGGTGAATTTGAACTGCACAAACTCTATGCGGAAAAAACCGGCAGTATGTTCATGACCCAGACACTGGAGCTGGTCCTGAATGCGATCTTGGATATGATGTATGGGCAGTTTTATGATGTGCTGGAAGCCACTTCCGAAAAGCAGGAGCTGGAATCACATCGTCAGATCATTGATGCGATCCGCAGAAGGGATACGGAAGCAGCACAGAAGCTGATGCAGGAACATCTTCAGGTAACGATGGATATGCTGAGGGATAATTGATTAAATATGCATTTAGCTAAAATGCCAGAAGTTCCCGGCCTTTGCTTGGAAAAAATTATGGACCGGGGGCGGAAACAGGCGAAAAAGTACAGGATAATGAAAAAACCATTGACGAAAAGCACCTTCGGGTGCTATTCTTTATAAACAAGTGGGTGACCAAGTG
>CAJLTE010000153.1 GCA_905209435.1 uncultured Blautia sp.
AAGCTGCTGGAAGCGTTGCCGAGCTTCCCGCTGGAACAAGAATAACGATCAAGAGATCCTCATAATAATTGTCACCATAGCCACTACATGTCAGCCTCCTTGTGAGGCTGTGAGTTGAAATAGCCTGTATTTCAGCCGGCTACCTTCTCGTGAAATTGTGAATTAAATGTATAAAACTATTTTCGTTCTCAAAAAATGACAACAATATTTGTCAAAAACATATTGACAAGTAAAGTTGTCAATGCTAAGATAAAACCATGAAATGACAAGAAAACTTGTCAAAACAAACAGCAAAAGGAGGGCCTGAATTGCCACTGTTAAATCGTCTAAAAGAATACCGTTCCAGCCAGGGGATTAATCAGACTGAGCTGGGGAAGTTGGCGGGGGTGTCCAGGCAGACGATCAGCTTGATCGAGAGAGGCGATTATTCACCGTCTGTAACACTGGCGCTTAAGATCGCCCGGATCTTTCAGGTAAGTGTAGAGGACATTTTCATGTATGAGGAGGATGAAGATGAAACAGGAGAATAAGACAAAAAGTGTTAAGAAATTCAGTATAAAAATGCTTCTGGCAATGGTGTTTGGAGGTGTGCTTGGAGGCTTCTTCGGTGTTTTTATGTATTATTTTCATGGAGATCTGGAAGCATTTCTGACAACGTGGACTAAGATGGTTCAGAGTATATTGGTTCCGGGTTTGCTGATAGTAAATATTGTTTCCATTCTGGCTGGAGAATTTTGCCTGTGGAAACTGAAAACGGTTTGTGACAGAATAGCTACAGCGGAAGATGAGGAAGCAGATCTTGTCAGCTATCAGGAGGAAAAATATGGAGCCATTCTGCAGTGTGTCAATGCTGTTTCACAGGTACTCTGCATTTTTCTTCTTGCAAATGGATACCAGATAGGATATATCGAATCCAGTAATAAAAATGCGATTAATATTCTCATTGCCTGTGGGCTGTTTGTAGCTTGTTTCTTTTATAATGGAATCATGCAGGCCAGATATATCAAGCTGCTTCAGACAGTGCATCCGGAAAAAAGAGGAGATATTTCCTCCAGGAAATTTCAGCAGCAGTGGCTGGAGAGCTGCGATGAGGCGGAGAAGGAAGTTATCTATCAGAGTTCTTACAAGACTTATATTTTTATGAGCAAAGCCATCGGGCTGTTGCTGATCGTTACAATGTTATCCCATCTGTTTTTCAAAACAGGTATCATGGCAATCCTGGTGGTTGGCGTGATGTACCTGGTTCTGGTTGGGAAGTACAGTTGTTCCTGTGTGAGTCTGCGTAAGGACCGGATTTTGAGATCGTGAAATATATAGAATTATTATGGCTGGATCAGATGTAAAATCTGGTTCAGCTTTTTTGTCATGGAAAATTATTTCGTAATATTCCAGTGGCATAAAAAAGCTCTTGTGGCAGGAGCACACTACGGAAGAAAAATAGATATCGCTGAAATATCGGTTTATGGTATGATAAGAAAAGAGATAATTAGTCCAGGAAATATTATATTCATAAACGTGAATAACAGAAAGAAGGTATGCTATGCCATTTAAGATCATACAGAATGACATCACAAAAATTACAGCGGATATCATTGTAAATACGGCGAATCCCAATCCAGTTTACGGCAGTGGCACGGATTATGCGATTTATAAGGCGGCAGGAAAATCACAGTTACTTCGGGCAAGGTGGAAGATCGGAAAAATCCGTCGGGGAGAGATTGCGGTAACGGATGCGTATAATCTTTCCGCAAAGTATATCATCCATACCGTTGGGCCTGTATGGAAGGGGGGAAAATCTCATGAATTTGAAATACTGGAAAGTTGTTACTGGAAATCTCTGAAAAAAGCAGCAGAGCTGAATTGTGAAAGTATCGCGTTTCCGCTGATCGCAACGGGTGTGTATGGATTTCCGAAAGATATGGCTCTTGAGATCGCAGTTTCTACATTCAGTAAATTTCTTGCTGAGCATGAGATGAATATCATTCTTGCGGTATTTGACAAAGAATCATTTCAGCTTTCCAGTCAGATTGTAGATGTTGTAGATTCTTACATTGATGAAAATTATGTGAATCAAAATTATGCGGCAGAATATTCTCAACCATTTCGCCGGGACAGAAGATCAGAGTATGAGAATCGAAACGGTTATCCTGCGGATCGATTTCCAGAAGAAAATTTTTATGAGGCATCTTTTTCCAATGAAGCATTGGGATGGGGAGCGATGTCCCTGGAGGAGCAGTTGAATCAGATCGGACCGAGTTTTCATGAAAAACTGTTCGAGCTGATAGAAAGATCGGGAATGGATAATAAGGATGTGTGGAAAGCGGCCAATCTTGACAGGAAGCATTTTTCAAAAATCCAGTGTGACAGCCATTATCATCCGAAGAAAAAAACAGTTATGGCATTGTGTATTGCGCTGAAATTAAATCTGGAACAGGCAAAAGATCTTCTGGCGAGAGCAGACTGGGCATTCAGCCCAAGCAGTAAGGTGGATCTGATCGTGCAGAAAGCGCTTATAGACAGACAGTATGATATCATGCAGTTGAATACGGTTTTGTTTAAATACACAAATGAAATACTGGGAGTCTGAATGCAGCAAAGTGGAGTGCAAATGGATATTTTATTCCTATCTTATAAAAATGTCGCCGGTTCAGCGACCATACTGGTATAAAACCCGTGTATTATAAAATCACAATAAAAAAAACAAGATTACCGGATTGGTTCCGGGGACAGGAGGCATATATGTACGGTGCGATTTTAGGAGATATTATTGGAAGTCCATTTGAATTTGACAGAGGCGATAAGACAAAAGATTTTGAACTGTTTTCATGGGGATGTCGTTTTACAGATGATTCTGTAATGACAATCGCGGTGGCAGAAGCTTTAATGGAAACCGGAATAAATGCGGATGAAGAAACAATTGAAAATGCTGTTCAGAATCAGATGCGTAAATGGGGAAGACGATATCCAAGAGCAGGGTATGGCGGAAGATTTCGTCAGTGGCTTATGGCGGATCATCCGGAACCTTATGGAAGCTATGGAAATGGTTCTGCGATGCGTGTGTCGGCAGCAGGATGGTTATATCCGGATCTGGAACAGACCCGGGCAGCAGCAAGGGCAACAGCAAAGGTGACACATAATCATCCGGAAGGAATTAAAGGTGCTGAGGCAACGGCCAGCTGTATTTTTCTTGCCCGAAATGGAAAGTCAAAGGAAGAGATCCGGGAATATGTAACAGGAGAATTTCATTATAATCTGAACAGAACGTTGGATGAGATCAGGCCATTTTATCATCATGTGGAAAGTTGTCAGGAAACAGTACCGGAAGCGATCATTGCTTTTCTGGAAGCAGGGGATTTCGAAGATACTGTGAGAAATGCAGTTTCTATTGGTGGTGATACAGATACTCTGGCGGCTATTGCGGGTAGTATTGCAGAAGCTTTTTATGGAGTGCCGGAGGAGCTGCGGGAAGAATGCAGGAAGAGAATTCCGGGCAATATGAGAAAAGTCCTTAACCAGTTTGATAGGGAACTTGGCAGGGAGTGCGAGAGGGAAGAGACGACAGAAATTGTATTTATCCTTGACAGAAGCGGTTCTATGGCAGGACTTGAGAGAGATACGGTTGGGGGATTTAATTCCATGATCGAAAAGCAGAAAAAAGAAAAAGGTTCTGTGTTGGTTTCTACGGTGCTTTTTGATAATACGGCAGAAGTTCTTCATGACAGGGTAGATTTAGAGAAGATCAGGCCCTTAACAGAAAAAGAGTATTTTGTGGGAGGATGTACTGCACTTCTGGATGCTGTCGGAGGGGCAATCCATCATATTGGAAATGTACATAAATATGCCAGAATGGAGGATGTGCCGGAGCGTACATTATTTGTTATCATAACAGACGGGGAAGAAAATGCCAGTCGTTATTACAGTGCCAAAAAGGTGAAAGGAATGATCGAGCGTCAGAAATCCAGATATGGCTGGGAGTTCCTTTTTCTGGGAGCAAACATAGATGCGGTACAAACGGCAGGAAGATTTGGCATCAGTGAAGACAGAGCGGTAAATTATAATTGTGACAGCAGAGGAACTATGCTGAATTACCAGGTGATCGGAGAAGCGATTTCTGTATTCAGAAATGATGCGCGTATTGATGAAAGCTGGAAAAGGCAGATTGATGAGGACTACAAAAAACGGAGAAGTGACTGGGAATAAATCAGGCAGAAGAAGGGAGTTATTTTCTATATTTATAATGGATATTTTCCCTATATAAGAAAAATATATCAGAGGAACCGTTCTATTTACAGGACAGTTCCTCAGTTTTTTTGTATGAAAGTTCCCTGACATAAGTAAAAATCCTGCTTCTCAGTTCCTGGTCTGTCTGCATCGTCTGTACCAGTTCATACAGTTCCGGTGATTCGGAACGGGAGATGATGATCTGATCGGCTTCCATCTGGTCAGATATTCCATATAAAAAATCTACATTACAATGAAAAGTCTGTGCGATAAAACATGCAGATTGGTAGGAGGGCTCACGCTCTCCACGTTCGTAACGGCCGTATGCCATAGCCGAAATATTCAGCTGGCGTGCGGCTTCTGCTTTATTGATATTCAGGGACGTTCGAAGCTGGATCAGCCTTTCCGGACAAAAATTCATAAAATTCACCTCTTGATATTAACCAACGGTTATGATAATATATAGAACAATACTAACCAATGGTTATTATAAACGAAAAGATCAGATATTACAAGAGTGAAAAAAGAAAACGTTGTATATAGGATTTTTACTTTCTTTTTATGTCAGCTTCCTTGAGAGGCTGTGAGTTGAAATGGCCGAAAAGACGGAATAGCGATCTACCAGCTGGTAAGACAAATAGTCGAAAGTGAGACCGAGAATAAAAATGAAAACGCTGAATGATTATATGGAAATGCCCTATCGTATGGAAATTATAGAAGATAAGGAAGAGGGAGGATTTGTGGCTTTTTATCCTGATTTGCCAGGGTGCATTACCTGCGGTGAAACTGTTGAAATTGCGGTAGCAAATGCATTGGATGCAAAAAAGGCATGGATTGAAGCAATGATGGAAGAGGAACATCACGACAAACGCATGAGTAAATAAATTGTGAACACCCCCCTTTTCTAGTAAAATA
>CAJLTE010000154.1 GCA_905209435.1 uncultured Blautia sp.
TCTTGTGCTTTTGTATAATACCTGCATGATATTTCCTGCCTTTCCAAAGTTATTCATTTGCCAATTGAACACATTATAGCATATGCTTTAGCAAAATACCATCCTAAATTATTTCTGTTTTTCTGATTCTTTTTGGCATTGTTCACATCTCCAACAAGAAAGAATCCTGCGACATGATTCTTCTCCGACGCAGTGCAATCCTGCCCGGAGAGTTTTGGTGTCATAGGAACATTATGAAGTAATTTCCTATGACATCAAAAATACAGGCATGTCCTCCCTTCGGACTGCCTGTATCTGTAATCTCGCATATTCTATTTATGATTCTGTTGTACTCTCCCCGGCGTCCGGATATGTATAAAACTCATGCACTCCATATTTAAAAAGGCGTTTCAAATCTTTCTCAAACCATGAAACATTATGTGCCTCGGCCTCAGATTTCTGAATAAAAAACAGAGCACCTTCTGAGTAATCTACACCTTCAAGAGCCTGTCTGACTGCTTCTTTTGTTTCATCGGTAACGCTTACCTCATAGATACGTCCGTCATAAGTCGGAGAAAACTGCGGCACTCCATCTATACGCTGCCACACCACCTCTGTAACTGTATCCGGAAATTCATCATTCTTTATCCGGTTCATAATCACATTCGCCACAAGGACACGTCCCTTAACATCCTCTGTACCGGCTTCAGCCTCTACGATATGCAGTAATGTATCATAATCCTCATCAGACATCATCCGGGCACTCTGTGCAAGAGCTGTTGTCTTTGCATCAAGATCATTGATCTTGCTCTCCATAGAAGAACTGACATCAAATTCAGCTACATTATTTTCAATCACTTTAATCCTCTGACCAACCATTACCTGCTCACAGGATGTCCCAATACGCTGCACAGATTCCTTCTGGTCAGCAGTACCATTTATTCCGGATAACACACCTGCTATCCCGGTAGGAAGAGCCTCTACCTGATCGGACTGAGAAGACAAAATTTCTTCTTCATTTCCAGAAGCTGCATATACTTTATTTTTTCCATTATAGTCTGCTGTCCTGATACCTGCCGCAAACGCAACAGCAGAACATGTACATACCGTAACCAGCACAAGACTGCGCGCCGAATTACCGGATAGTCTCTTTTTTCTTTCTTTACCGGACTGCTTTAAACTACTCTGAACTTTCATACTTTCCATTCCTTATGATTTTTTAATTACAGTTTTATTTTTGTAACATTTTTGTAATTTATGAGAAAATTATATTTAACATAATCATTTTTGTCAAGTATTTTTTATATTTTTGTAACATTTTTGTGTTACTCATGTCACTGTTCACCATCTTATCATCCTATGCATTCCGGCACCATCTGCATAAATAAATTATAATTTTCACCTGGCATTTCGTCAACAGAATTCAATCGTATCAATCTTCCATATAAATCAAAAAGGAGATTTCTTCCAACAAAATCTCCTTTTTTCATATATTTTATTTCAATATATTCTTCATTTTTTCTCTCCACATATCAGGAACATAGGCGTAGGATTATAGAACTCATCTTTCTTTGTATAAATTCTGTTACTGATTCCCAAGTCAATAGAAAATCTGTTCACGCCCAGCTTGCCCAATGTCTCCAGATCCCATGCGGGACGGATATAAGAGCTTATTGGAAGCTGACGCTTAATCTCTTCACATTCCTGCATCATAACATCCCCTACCGTAAAATGCGCATGATTGGATGGAAGTCCTGAAGTATCTGCAAAATTATCTGCACCATAATTAGCATCTGCATTAATCAATATCCCACCTGGTTTCAATACACGGATCCACTCTTTATATGCTCTGGCAGCATCCGGCAATGTCCATGTCAGATTTCTGGAAACAATCACGTCAAAAGTTTCATCCGGAAAATCCGGATTCTCTGCATCCATCACTTCAAAATTACAGAAAACACTTTCTTCTTCAGCCAGTTCTCTGGAATGAATGATCATATCCGGCGTCAGATCAACGCCTGTCACTTCATGCCCCATTTGAGCTAAAAGAATACTGAAAAATCCAGCTCCGCATCCCACATCCAGAATTTTCAATTTTCCCTCCGGAAGAAAAGCTTCAAGCTCTTTTCTCCATTTATCAGCCATATCACTGTGAAGTTCCGCTCTTCTTTGCTCCATAAAACTGTCGCTTCTTTTTGTCCAGTAATTTGTAATCTTTTCTTTTCGCTCATCTTTTCTGGAACTGAATTTGCCATAGGCAATCATCGGACCATCCTTTAATACCTGCAGACTTGCAACCTGATAAAGGATCACACCGTTCAGATCCGAATAGCTTTTTTCAAGAACATTACCTTCATAATCCCGGGTACATCCAAGATATTCACCAGCCTTAATAAGATCTCCCGGTTTTTTCTCCGGATACCACAGTCCGAACACACTTGCAGACTGATAACGCATTTCATCAATCTCCATCGGATAATAGGTACTGTAATTTCTAAGTTCATTATAAATTCCGAGGCAGCAAAGAATATTATGAACGTCTTTTCTCGTAGAGTAGACCTCCTCCTGTGTCCATCCGCCCATCTGCCCCCGCTCGATCAGTACACTCGGAATACCGCAGGAAGCCGCATAATTATAAGAACCTCCGGAAGCCACATCAGACTTTACCATATAAGGTACATCTGCCTGCTCTGCCATTTTTTTGGACATTGCCACAACATCCACATCTGCCCGTCCGGCGTAATAGATATATGGTGTCAGTTCCTCATAATCATCTCCGCTGTGAATATCAATATAGAAATCAGCCTCACTCTGCAGTGTCTGTACAACCGCATATGCCAGGCGCTCCATTCTGGTTCCTACCGGACTGCCAGGGAAAACACGATTCAGGTTCTTATTATCTTCTCTGCCAATACTTCCGCTTCGTTCTTCGAATTCTCTTCGACAGACTGTTTTCACAATAATCACTCTGCCGTTGATCTTCTCCGGTTTCAGATTCTCTGCCAGTTCTATAGCAGCCTGAATTCCCACATGTTCTCCCGCATGGACAGCTGCAGTAATTAAAACTGTTTTACCCGGATTACTTCCGCAGATCACTGTGTATGGAAGCGCAAATTCTCCACCGCCAAGTTTAAGAAATCCATTCTTCTTCGTACCCGGTGCAGTACAGAGCGGATCCATAATACCCTGCCCGTTCTCCTCAGTTACATCTTTATCACAACTCCAGCTGTCTCTCCCTGCTTTCACTGCACTGATCATAAACATCGGGGTAGAATGATAATTCAGTTTCTCCTCCTGACTCCACACCCGTTTCCAGATTTCCGTATCTACCGCCACAGATGCAAAACCATTTTCCTTTAACAATTTTCGATCCCAGGATGGTCTGTTAATAGCAGAAAGAGGCATCTGCAATGCAATCTTCTCCATCCTGTCAATATCCGTACAGAGATAATGATCATCCAGATTCTCATTCTCCACACTCTTCCTGTCCTCTTTATAGGACTGACGCTTCTCTTCATCATAAAGATAACCATACCAGTTCGCATCAAAATTAAGCAGCTTACCGCCCGGTTTCAGAACACGATGCCATTCTCTGTATGCCCTCTCAGGATCTTTCAGATTCCACGTCAGATTCCTGCTGATCACAACGTCAAACACACCATCTTCAAACTCCAGATCCTGCGCATCCATTTTATAAAACGTAATATTTCTGCATAATTCCCCTGCATTCTTCTTTGCAGTATCCAGCATCTCCTGTGTATAATCCACAGCAGTAACTCGATACCCTGCCTCAGCCAGGATAACAGGAAAAAATCCCGGGCCAGTACCGATATCCAGAATCTTCAATTCTTCCTTCGCCATCTCCGGAAACTGACTCTTTAAAACCTCCAGCCAGGCCCCTCTCTGCATTCCATTCAGTTCTTTATGATTCACTTCTGAATACCCTTCCGCACGGGTCGTCCAGTAGCTCTCAATTTCTGATAATAAATCTTTCAATCTATATTCCCTCCGCTTTCGCCTTTTTCACATTCATTTGACAAGATTATAACAAACTCTCCTCTTCTCAACAAGCCTACCCGGGGGATATAAATTTATGATATTTACCAATACCAGCCAGGCAGAAAAATATTTGTTGCAGATGCATTTGCAGGGTTCTTAGATATTCTAAGGCATCCAAAATCTGCGTTATGAGAAAAGAAGGACACTGTCTGAGCCCCTATGGGCGAGTTTGTCCTTCTTTTCTTATGCTTTTAGCAGATTTTGAATGCCTTAGAATATCTTAGTGCCCGAAACCGCATCTACAACAAATATTTTTCTGCCTGGCGTCCTCCTATATAAAAAACTGCCATACAGGAATCTCTCCCCATACAGCAGTCTCATATTTTATGTCGAGCGGATATCCGCAATTGAATCAGGGTACTTACTTGATTCTATTAAATAGCCCCTAGAATCCTCCGGGCATTATCAACTCTCTCCTGTGTCGGCGGATCAACCCCCTCCAGTGTATAATCCAGTCCCAGATTCTCCCATTTAAATTTTCCAAGTGTATGATACGGCAGTACCTCTACGCGCTCTACATTCGAAAGCGTATGAATAAAATCTGCCAGCCGGTGAAGATATTCATCCTTATCACTGCCTCCAGGCACAAGTACATGTCTGATCCACACAGGTTTCTTCATATCAGAAAGCTCACGCGCCATCGCAAGAATATTCTTATTGGAATGTCCCGTAAGTTTGACATGTTCCGCCTCATCAATCTGTTTAATGTCCAGAAGCACAAGATCGGTATATTTCATAAGCTCCAGCCACTTAGAATGCCATGGTTCCTTATCCGTAAAAGGATTCGCACTGGTATCAAGAGTTGTATGAACGCCTGCTGCCTTTGCTTTCTTAAACAGTTCTGTAAGAAAATCAATCTGCAACAACGGCTCTCCACCGCTTACGGTGATACCGCCTTTATTTCCCCAGTAAACTTTATAGCGCAGTGCCTTGCTCAGAAGTTCATCTGCAGTATATTCCTGTCCCTGCCCCATTTTCCAGGTATCTGGATTGTGACAGAACTGACATCTCATAGCACAGCCGCTTAAGAAAATCACATATCTTACTCCGGGTCCGTCAACGGACCCGAAGCTTTCTAAAGAAT
>CAJLTE010000155.1 GCA_905209435.1 uncultured Blautia sp.
CTATCATACCCT
Organism: uncultured Blautia sp.; assembly: GCA_905209435.1. Next base: position 13 of record CAJLTE010000155.1, read on the forward strand.
TGGACTTTTCAGTTCCCGTACAGGTGCAGCAGGTCAGATCACTGCTGTCGATGATGCGGTGAAAGCCACTGGCACAGAGGTTCTTTCCATTGAATTTCCACGGGATACCAAAGGCTGGGGTGGACACGGCAACTATATTGTGATTGGCGGAAATGATGTTTCAGATGTGCGCCACGCTATTTCGCTGGCGCTGGAACTAACTAATAAGTATGCAGGAGAATTATATATCAGCGAATCCGGTCATTTGGAGTTTGCTTTTTCAGCCAATGCAGGCGGTGCTCTTGCCATGGCCTTTCACGCAGTTCCAGGGGAAGCTTTCGGATTCATGGCAGGTTCTCCGGCAGCGATTGGACTTGTAATGGCAGACACTGCAATGAAGGCTTCTGCAGTTCATATTACACGCTATATGACACCGAGTATCGGTACAAGCCATTCCAATGAAGTTATCCTTGCCCTCTCCGGAGATGCCAGTGCTGTGAAAGAAGCTGTACTCCAGGCAAGACAGATCGGCCTGGAACTGCTGATCGGAATGGGAAGCTATCCGGAAATTCCGGGAGAACCGTATTTATAACAATCCCCCCTATATATTATTGCAGACAAATGCCCTGACAGGCAGAAGATTTTAATGATCTTAATCCTGTCAGGGCGTATTCTTTTTCCTTAATTCAGTCTGTAAACCTCCGCACTCTGAAGTCCAAATGCAAGTGCCTCTGAATGGCTGTTAAAATAAATATCCACATGTCCGTAAGGTGTTCCAAGATCCTCCACTGTATACACATTTCCATTGATCAGGAGCTGAGTTCCGAATGGCACACCAGCCATGGCAACGGTTCTTCCCGCTGTAGGAACAGTTCCGCTGGCTGTCAGGTTTCCTGCTGTTCCGCAGCACTGTGCACAGTTACAGTATGCGGTGAGAGTAAAGGTTCCAAGGTAGGTTCCCTGTGAAGATGAACTACTGCCCTCGGAAGAACTGTCGGAGCTTTCACTGCTGTCCGATGACTCGGTATAAGAATCATCATAGGCACTGCTGTCATCTGCGTCCTGATTGGAATCACTTTCAGACTCGCTGTAGTCATCGTAGGATTCCTCTGTGCCATAGTTTTCCCCGTCACTTGGTGACTGGGCGGCAGCCTCAGCTTCCTGGGCTACCTGCGCCTCCTGGGCTGCTTTCTCTGCCTCTGCAGCCTGCAAAAGGCTGTAAATACTGCTGTCTGCATTACTGATCTGTGTATTTAAAGCACTGATTTCATCCTGGCTGGCACTGATCTGATAAATATAGGACTGAATGTTCTCATTTGTGCTTGCAGTAAGTGCCTGTACCTCTTGCTGTTTGGCAGATTTCTCTGCCAGAAGTTCATTAATATTCTGAGCTTCCTCTTCTGCCTGCTCTTCCTGGGCCTTGATATCTGCCTGAAGGGCTTTATATTTAGCAAGCATGTCTCTGTCATACTGGGAAATCTGGGCTATATTCTCTGCACGGTTCAGAAACTGAGCCAGATCTTCTGAGGACAAAAGCAGCTCCAGCATGGAAGCACTTCCATTCTCATACATGTATACAATACGCTTCTTCATATCCTGATACTGCTTGTCCGCTGTGGCCTTGGCTTCCTCAAGCTGGGTATTCAGGGTTTTCAGCTCTTCTTCTTTCTCCGCTGCCTGAATTCCAAGCTCAGATACACTGTTGGTAAGGTCTGTATACTGAGCATTCAGCTCTTCCAGATAGCTTTCAAGCTCCTGCTTCTTGCTCTCCAGAGATGCCATGTTGGACTGCTGCTGTGCCAGTTCTGCCTGCGCAGCTTCTTTCTGTGCCTGTACATCAGCGATCTGTTCCTCCGTAGAAGCAGCAAATACTGCCCCAGGCATAGAAACAGTCATGATTCCAGTTAACAGCATTGCAAAAATCTTTTTAAATCTCATCTATGTAAACACCTCGTTATTTTTTTCGTAGGTCAAGTATAACATATTCCGTAATTTTTTCAACACTTTTATTTAACTTTTGTAACATTTACGTAATATTTCACGATTTTCCAGAATCTAGAAAGATAATAAATACATGGTTATAGAACAAATTCAGGCACAATATACCGTGAAATAGTTTGGGCAAATCACAGGAATGTTTTTGCAAAAAAACACCCCGCATTTCATGAAACTCTCCATAAAATGCGGGGTTGTAAAAACCTCTTTACTTCTTATACCGCAGCTTCTTCCTCTGCTACAGCTTCCTGGTATTTCTCGAGAATGATCGTCTGGATCTTATCACGAGTGGAAGAATTGATAGGATGTGCGATATCCCGATATTCTCCATCGGTTGCTTTGCGGCTTGGCATTGCGATGAAAAGACCTTTCTCTCCTTCGATCACCTTGATGTCATGTACTACAAATTCTTCATCAATGGTAATGGAGACCACAGCTTTCATCTTCCCCTCCTTTGCAACCTTTCTCACCCGTACGTCTGTAATGTTCATTTTTGCTGCCCCTTTCCTCTTAATCGCATTTACTGCGCTTTAAGTCTTATTATATTACAAGCTATATCTATCATTATTCTCCACAACGATCTCTACTTCTCCATCACCGCTGTAGTACGAATTTGCCCGGATGGTTCCCCGGCTTTCAACGATACAATTCTCGATATGTGTATTATCCCCCAGATATACATCATTCAAAATTACGGAATTTTTAATTACGCAATTATTTCCAACATAAACATCTTTAAACAGGACAGAATTCTCAACCACTCCGTTTACAATACATCCACTGGAAATCAGAGAATTCTTAACATCTGCGCCAGGATTGTATTTAGCCGGTGGAAGATCATCAATCTTGGTCTTAACTACCGGCTCCTGTTTGAAGAAGTAGTTACGGATCTCCGGTTTCAGGAAATCCATGTTGGTCTTATAGTAAGATTCAACAGTGGAGATATTGCTCCAGTAGCTGTCGATCTTATATCCATAGATTCTCTTCAGATTCTTATAACGGATCAGAATATCTTTTACAAAGTCATTTCGACCTTCCTGTGCAGCCTTCTCAATCAGTTCGATCAGCTGTCTTCTTCGGATCACATAAATACCTGTAGAAATAGTATTATATGGGGAAACCATTGGCTTCTCCTCAAATTCCTCAATCCTGCAGTCCTCATTCATGCGAAGGACACCGAAACGCTCAACCTCGGAAGGATCCGGACATGTAGTGCATACAACGGTAATGTCAGCGCGTTTCGCAATGTGATATTCCAGAACCTTGTTATAGTCCATCTTGTACACGCAGTCACCGGATGCGATGACAACATATGGCTCATGACTGTTCTTCAGGAAATTGAGATTCTGATAAATAGCATCTGCAGTTCCCTGATACCAGAAACCGTTTTCTTTGGTGATAGTAGGAGTAAATACGAAAAGACCGCCCTGCTTTCTTCCGAAATCCCACCATTTGGAGGAGCTTAAATGCTCATTCAGGGAACGTGCATTGTACTGAGTCAGTACAGCTACTTTCTGAATGCGGGAGTTCGCCATATTACTCAGGGCAAAATCTATGCTTCTGTAGCTTCCGGCAATAGGCATTGCTGCAATTGCCCTTTTGTCTGATAATTCTCTCATGCGGTTATTGTTACCGCCGGCTAAAATAATTCCGATTGCTCTCATGCTTTGTCACCGTCCTTTGTTGCAATTACCTGTCCGCTTTCCAGAATGCCATCCGGATAATCTGCCGGAGTGGTCACACCGGAAATCGCCGTGTTCTTTCCAATCTTAACATTATCCGGAATCACGGAGCCTTCTCCTATGGTCGCAATGCCAAATGCATATACCGCAGGTTTCTTTATATTAGGTGCTTCCTCGCCGCAGCCAAGAACCACATCATTTCCTATGGTTACGTCCTCTGCCACAATTGCCTTTTCCATGTTTACATTCTCACCGATGGTTGTATTCCGCATGATAATGGAATCCCGGATCACACTGCCTTTTCCGATCACAACATTCGATCCGATTACAGAATTATGTACTTCGCCATAGATTTCAGAGCCTTCACCGATGAGACATCTGTCCAGAACGGCCTCTTCTGAAATATACTGCGGCTGGATGATATCCCCCTTGGTGTAAATCTTCCAGAATTCCTCATAAAGATTAAACTCAGGAATAATATCAATCAGTTCCATATTTGCTTCCCAGTAGGAACCAAGAGTTCCAACATCTTTCCAGTAGCCATTGTATTCATAGGCGAAAAGGCGCTGTCCTTTATCCTTGCAATATGGAAGAATATGTTTACCAAAGTCGCAACTCTGCTGATCCTTCAGTGCGTAAAGCGCTTCCTTCAGAACCGGCCAGCTGAAAATATAAATTCCCATAGATGCCAGATTGCTGCTTGGATGCTCTGGTTTCTCCTCAAATTCAGTTACACGGAAAGTCTCATCCGTTACCATGATGCCGAAACGGCTGGCTTCCTCAATAGGTACAGGCATACAGGCAATGGTCACATCCGCCTTATTTGCCTTGTGGAAGTCGAGCATAACCTCATAATCCATCTTATATATATGATCTCCTGAAAGGATAAGCACATAATCGGGATTGTACTGCTCCATATACGCCATATTCTGGAAAATGGCATTGGCTGTTCCTGTGTACCACTCGCTGTTTGTGCTCTTCTCATAAGGTGGAAGTACAGTTACACCGCCTTCAGTTCTGTCCAGATCCCACGGAACACCGATACCTATATGGGTATTCAGTCTCAGAGGCTGATACTGTGTCAGGACTCCAACTGTATCAATTCCTGAATTAATACAGTTACTTAACGGAAAATCAATGATACGGTACTTACCTCCAAAAGCTACTGCTGGTTTGGCCACTTTTTCTGTCAGTACCCCAAGTCTGCTGCCTTGGCCGCCGGCTAAGAGCATGGCAATCATTTCTTTTTTAATCATGCTATCACCTCTTGTTGTAGTTATGATTTATCATTATACCATACTTCCCATGTTTAATAAACATATTTTACAAATTATTTGTTGATATTTTACTTTTTTTATCGTTATTGTACATGTTTTTTCGACACAAATGAAACTCCGACCAC
>CAJLTE010000156.1 GCA_905209435.1 uncultured Blautia sp.
CTTTGATCTGAACGGTATCCAGCGTAAATACGGAGTTCTCTCCAAGCTCAATATTGGTTACCGGATTCAGCACTCTGCTTCCGGTTCCATTCCCCTCTCCGTAGTGTTTTTCCTCATAATGTACATTGGCATTTTTACCCACATGGAAGGTATGAATACCATCGTGACGACTGTCATTACAGCCACTATTGTGGATTCCGCAGCCTGCAACAATGTCAACATCTGCACCGTCTGCCACATAAAAATCATTGTAAACCAGATCGGTCATTCCAGATACACTTACCACTACCGGGATGAAAACCTTCTCTCCCTTTGTCTCCCCGTCAATGAAAATATCGATTCCCGGCTTGTCCTCTTTTTTCTTTATTTTGATATGTTCGCTGTCACCGTGACAGATGGAAATACCATTCTGACGGAGATTAAAAGCACCTTTCTGAGCAAAGCCTTCGCTGATCTTATCAAGCACACCCTGGGTTGTTTCTTCTACTTTAACCATCAACATTTTCCTCCTTCATTCAGACATTTCTGACATTTTTCCTGCTGAAATAAGGTTGGGAAAACGTCTTCTTTCGTACCATATTTCTTTACTTCACCGTCTTCAATTACCATGATCTTATCTGCCATATTGATGATTTTTTCCTGATGGGAAATCAGGATCAGGCACTCCTTTTTCTCACGATGAATCTCCTCAAAGCGCTTGATCAGCATGGAAAAGCTCCACAGGTCGATTCCTGCTTCAGGTTCATCAAAAATGCTTACTTTATGAGACTTCGCTAAAACTGTGGCAATCTCAATTCGCTTCATTTCACCGCCGGAAAGGGTTCCATCCAGCTGACGGTTCAGGTAATCTTCGGAACAAAGTCCTACAGCGGAGAGAAGGTCACAGCTCTCTTTTTCCGTTAAATTCTTTCCTGCTGCAAGAGATAACATTCTTGCCACGGTCATACCTTTAAAGCGGGGTGGCTGCTGAAATGCATAGCCAATTCCCGCATTTGCACGATGATCAATATCGTATCCTGTAATGTTCTCATCATCCAGATAAATTTCTCCGCTGTCTGCTTTCTCAATGCCAGCCAGTACCTTGGCCAGGGTGGATTTTCCACCTCCATTTGGTCCGGTGATTACCAGCATTTCTCCATCCTGAACATCAAAACTGATGTGATTTACCAGACAGCGCTTTTTCCCTTCTTCATTCACTTCAAAAGTCAGGTTCTTTACTTTCAGCATATTCGTACCTCTTCTGTTAATTTTACATTACTGCTCCAATTGTGCCCGAAATTCCAGAAAAAAATTGCTTTTGAGCAGTAACGATTTTATCTCTTCTTGGACTGTACTCCAAATAAAAAAAATTGTCAACTAGTATTGAATTTTCTCTTCTTCTGGTTTATAATCGACATATGTCGAAAACAAGGAGGTGACATATATGCCCAGACCGCCCAGATGCCGCAGAATCTGCCAGGCACCCCAATATGAAACTTTTTCTCCTGAAGAATGTCCCAGAGAGTCGGAAGCTGTCACTCTGACTCTGGATGAATATGAAGTCATCCGTCTGGTAGATCTGGAGAAGAAAACTCACGAACAATGTGCTGCCCAGATGGACATTTCCCGGACAACTGTCACGGAAATTTATGAAACTGCCCGGGAAAAAATTGCCCGGTGCATCGTCCTTGGACAGCGCCTTGTCATAGCCGGGGGAAATTACCGGCTCTGCGAAGGACGGGAGCATACGCGCTGCGGGAAATGCTGTTGCCGAAAGGAATCTAAACAGACTCCGCTTACCAGCTTAGACCTTTCACAGGAACTGCCAGCCGCTGACCGATTTAATAGTTCACTTCCCAAATCAAATTTACAAAATGAAGGAGATATCATTATGAAGATTGCAGTTACTTATGAAAATGGAGAAATTTTTCAGCACTTTGGACACACAGAAACATTCAAGATCTATGACATTGCAGATGGCAAGGTTGTAAGTGCCGAAGTAGTCGATACCAATGGAAGCGGTCACGGCGCACTGGCTGGATTCCTGGTTGCACATGGCGTAGATACCCTGATCTGCGGCGGTATTGGCGGCGGTGCCCAGAATGCACTTGCCCAGGCTGGAATCCGTCTTTTCGGCGGAGTCTCAGGAAATGCAGACGAAGCTGTAAACGCACTGCTTGCAGGAAATCTTGGCTATGATCCTGATGTGCATTGTGATCATCACGACCATCATGGAGAGGGACACAGCTGCGGCGATCATGGCTGTGGAAGCCATTCCTGCCATTAATCGCAGACACAGATTTAATCTAAGCGGTTAATCGGCTGTATTTATAAAAAAAGACTGATATAACATACCGGACTCCAACAACAACCTCCTGAAGTACAGTATTGTTTATATCAGTCTTTTTTGTGAGCTTGGTTCACCAAGCGGATATGTCGCCTACCGGTGACATTGCCATATATGGAAATCAGCTGTTCCGCGCCTGTGGTGTTCCCACAGTCTGCATCTTCTCCCTCGTCTTCTTCTGTGAGACTACCAATCCCGCAAAGATCAGAACAGAACCAATGATTGATGACTCACGTAAAATAAACGTCTGATTTTCCTTACTTCTGAAAATACTTATTTCCAGTATTACTCACTCCTTTTTCTGTAGATATCAACTGAAAAAATTTCTCAAAAATGTATTTTCTATACCATCTGTATGAAATGCGTGTTATACTATGTTAGTCTTTGCTAACGTTATTTAAAGGAGGTCGTCACAATGCCTTTAAGTTTAACTGAGTTTAACCATTTTTATATCATTAATAAGGTGTGCGGACTGGAAAAACAGCGGCATTATCTGGAATCCCTGGGCTTTGTCCCAGGAACGCAGGTTACGATTTTATCAGAATTACACGGGTATTATGTGGTTATGGTAAAGGGCAGCAAAATCGGCCTGGATAAGGAGCTTGCCAAGAAAATTATTGTATACGCAGGCTAATTAAAAAACAGAGAGTAACTGTTCAGTATCTTCACAGTTACGCCCTCCGCAAAATGCTGTCTTCCAAATAGTTACAAGTGAAATATCAGGCACTATATACTGGAGAAATGTATGGAAAGAAACAAAACAATTATGAAACTCTGCTACCTGCAGACAACATTTTATATTGTATTTTTGACTGCATTAATTACCCGTCACAGACGCGGAATAAGTCAGAAAACCTTTGCTTTTCTGATTATTTTATCCCTTGTAGGATGTGCTGTTTCCCTTACTTTAGGGGATTATATCAGAAATATGATCCGAAGTTCCGGCTTTGACGTAGCAGGTGTCCACGATAAAAAATCCTTGGAAAAGAAGCTGCAGCAGCTTCAGAATGCAGACGACACCTTGAATGTAGGTGTCATGATGTTCGACCTGAACAATCTGAAAAAGATCAACGATACATATGGTCATGAACAGGGGGATGTGTTTATTCAGACCTTTGCTTCTTACCTGACACGAATACTCACTGAGGATAGTTTTCTCGCCAGATTCGGCGGCGATGAGTTCGTGATCGTGCAAAATCACGCCACCTGGTCTCAGCTGGAGCAGATGAATATTCAGCTCCAATCCATGCTGGATGTGTATAATCAAACAGCTGACCATCCTATCAGCTATGCAGTCGGATACGATATCAGCTGCAAAAATCACTACTACCTGATCATGGATCTTCTACAGATTGCCGATCAGAAAATGTATCAGGACAAGCGTTATAAAAAGGAACAAATGGCAAAAAAGCCACAGGAGTTTTGCCGGAATCCACTGGCAGAAAGTATCTCTACAGAGTCTTTGAAAGAGAAACTATTTACTATTTTAAATAATAGCAACGGTGAAAAAAAGTATGCTTTTCTAATGACAGATGTAAGCAATTTTCACCTTATTAATGACTATTGGGGGTATGAAACCGGGACTAATATTCTGAATTTTATTCTGAAAAAGATGGAACTTTTTCCACAAACCTTGTTTGTAAACAGGTATCATTCAGATATCTTTGTAGCTGTTATTGACATTACCGGAGAGGAGCATACAGCTGTTAAAAACCGAATTATTGAGTCTAACAAGCAGACTACAAAAGAAGTTCTGGCTGCTTATCCTGTAAATTATCTTTCCCTGAACACTGGTATTTATTATCTGGAAAACATGGAAATTCCAGGCGAAGAAATTATTTCGCACTCCAATATCGTCCGCATAAAGGCGAAGGATAAGCTTTGCGGTGTGTGCGAATATACAAGAGAAATTGCTCTTGCTGAACAGAAACGTGCAGACACTATTCACTCCTTTAAGGAAGCACTTGGGAAGAAAGAATTTCAAATTTATTTCCAACCAAAAATCAGCGGAAGGGAGCAGAAAATTGCCAGTGCAGAAGTACTTGTCCGTTGGAAGAGAGCAAATGGAGACCTGTGGTTTCCAGACAGTTTTCTTCCTATTTTGGAAGAAACCGGGGAGATTGAAGCTCTGGATTATTATGTTTATGAAACAGCATTTCAGTGGCTAACAGACAGACGGGAAAAAGGGCTTAAGCTGTTGTCTCTGTCCCTGAATGTATCTCCGGTCCATTTTCGAAAAATCCACACATTCACAGAAAAGGTTTCGCATTTAATCCAGAAATATGAAATTCCCTCTCAATATTTAGTTTTTGAGATTACGGAATCTACTTATATTCATAATATTGAAGCGGTTAATCACATGATCCGCTTCTTCCATGAAAAAAACATTCGAATCTCTATGGATGATTTCGGCTCTGGATATTCTTCCTTAAATACATTAAAGGATATCCTGTTTGACGAGGTAAAAATCGACAAGAAATTCCTTTCAGATAGGCTCACAGAGAATGGAAAAATCGTGCTGCAGGAGATTTTTCATCTGCTGAAAAGGACTAATAAGTTTATTGTATGTGAAGGGGTAGAAACCAAAGAAATGGTAGACTTCCTGGTAGTTGAGGGATGCGATGAACT
>CAJLTE010000157.1 GCA_905209435.1 uncultured Blautia sp.
TTTCTAAGCAAAACCGCTTATAATTTGAGTCGGAACATATTGCTATTATCCACAGTTACAGGGCGTGTGTTATCAATGCCGATAACAAAATGATAACATTAGCCTGTATAGGCAGGATAATATGGATAAATCAAATAATTAAAAGAAAAGCGAACACGGCAACAAATAATCTCTAAACAAAATTGATTAGTGATTGTCGAGTTCGAATAAAAAAGTGAAATAAACAAAAAAGCGAAACGGGTTGTAGGATAGAATTCCTGCAGCCTTTTTTCTGTTGCAAAAAAAATAGTAGCTTTTACAGATTAGGACTGGTCGACTGGCCAACGTCTTGATACAATGTAATCGGTGAAACAATCCGCAAGTATCGTAGTCGGGGACTTTTGCCTCCGACATTATATATAAGTAACCCCATGTATGAAAAGAAGGAGAGGCCTCATGCAGGTATCAGATAAATTAATCAAACCACTGACAGAAGCGAAATATTTAAATGCAGATAATGTAAGCAGATATCGCTGTATTATGCGTATTTTTTTTGAACATTACGAGAAACTGAAATACTGGCTGTACCAGGAAGAGGTTTACGAAGAAATGATAAAGGATCCTTTTTTTGCAGATTACAGACCAGAGCAGTGTCAGCAGGATCTCACAATGTTGACAGAATGGAAGAATCTGAATACGATCCAGGATACGAAAAAGGTGGCATCCATTGAAGAATTTAAGAACAAAAAGTACCGCTATCAGATGACGGAATATAGTGTAGAGATAGAACGTCTGGTGCTTAGACTTGAGAACCTGTTTATTGAAGGTGCATCCTTAGAGCCCACATTATTGGAGCGGATACGAAGAGGTATAGAACGGTTTCCGGAGATGGTGAAAAGAGATAAAAATGAAGTATATACCTGGTGGACAGATCTGAATAATGATTTTGTACGTCTGAATCAGAATTATCAGGACTATATCAGAGATCTGAACAGTGTGCGGGCAGAAGAAATGATGCATACGAAACAGTTTCTGGTGTTTAAAGACCGGTTGATCGAATATCTGCGCAGCTTTATTAAGGGATTACAGAGAAATGTAGGTGTGATAGAAGAAAGCTTATGCATGCAGAAGGAAGAGATGAAAAATCAGGTATTTGAAAAAGTAGTTGATTATGAATTGTCGATACCGCGAATGGATGTGGAAGTATCGAAGGAAATGATCTGGCAGAAAGTAAAGGGCCGGTATCAAAGTATCTATGACTGGTTCGTAGGAAAAGAAGGTCAGGAGAATGAAGCGGGAAAGCTTTTTGATGCGACAAATGACATTATTCGCAGGATCACAAGATATGCAGCGCAGTTAAGTGAAAAGAATGCATTGGGGGCTAACCGAAAAGAAGAATACCGCAAAGTGGCAGAATTATTTTTGCAATGCCAGGATATGGAAGAAGCCCACAAAATGTCTGCAATGGTATTTGGCATGGAGTGCCCGCAGCATATTGCCGGAGATCTGGTACGTGAAACGGATAGCATGAATATCGGAGTATACGAAGAACAACCCATGGAAATCAGTTTAAAGCCAAGGATACGCACATACAGGGAGAAATCCAGAAGAAGTGCGATCCGCGAATCAGCAGAGCAAAAGCAGGAAACAAGACGTAAAATGCTGGAAAAACAGAGAGAAGAAATGGAAAAACTGCAGGCGTTGGAAGTGAATGGAAGGATTCATTTTGGAGAATTACCGGTGCTGGAACCAAGAATCAGAGAGATCCTTTTGAAATGGCTGTCGGATGCTATGGAATCTGCGGATTTTTCTGCAAGAACGGATGATGGAAGAAGATACATATTAGACAGAAGCCGGGCAGATGAGACCTGTGTTGTGCATTGTCTGGATGGTAATTTTACTATGCCTGATTTGTCAATTGTATTTCAGGAGGAAACGTGATGAAGGAACTGGAGATCCTGTTAAATAAAAGATGGGTATTAAAATCCAGAGATAAGGAAACCTATTATAAATTAAGAGATGCCCTTGGAGAACTGCGTAAATTTACTACAGAGAAAATGGGCTGCCAGATCATTGACAATTCACTTCTGATAAAGATGGAGAAGATTCCGGTGATACCGGAAAGCTTTATGGGTATTCAGAAATTTTCCTCAAAAGAAGAATATGCCTATCTCTGTATTCTGCTGATGTTTCTGGAAGACAGAGATGCACAGGAGCAGTTTATCATATCACAGCTGACGGAATATATTACAGCAAATCTGCCTGGGGAAATCTCTGACTGGACATTGTATACGAACAGAAGAAAGCTGATTCGTGTAATGAGATTTGCAGCAGATCAGGGGCTTATTGGAGTTACAGATGGAAAAGACGAGGCATTCATGGACGATGAAGGAGGAGAAGTGCTTTATGAAAATACAGGGGCATCCAGGTATTTTATGAAGAGCTTTTCAAAAGACATTATGGAATATACGAAACCGGAAGATTTTCAGGAAAGTGACTGGTTTGAAGTGGATGAAGACCGAGGCTTTGCAAGAAGACACAGGGTTTATAAAAGACTGATTTTTGCACCTGGTATGTACAAAGCGGATGGCTCATCGGAGGATTTTGAATATCTGAAATATTACGGACGCAGATTAAGCGAAGAACTGGAGCAGATATTTGACTGTCATGTGCACATTCATAAAGGAAGTGCATATCTGCTATCCGGAGACGACTGCAGGATGGGAACGGTATTTCCCGGCAATAATTCCATATCCGATATTTTGCTTTTGTGTTTTCGTGAAATACGCAAGAAAATTGAGAAGGGTCAATGGAAGACCGGATTGGATGAAACCTGTCTTATAGATCAGATTGAATTTGAAAATATGATAAAAGAAATGAAACAGGAATATGGAAGTGGATTTTCGAAAAATTATCGCGAGATGCCGGAAGGGGAATTTGTAAAAAGTGTGTTGGATGAGATGAAGTTGTGGATGTTCATAAGAAAAGAAGAACTCGCTCATCAGATAAAAATATGTCCGCTCACCGGAAAAATACAGGGAAGCTATCCGGAGGATTATATGGGAGGAAGAAATGATGAATAGCAGATGGCAGGCAAATAAAATCGGGCTGATTAATTTCTGGTATTATGACGAACAGGAATTCCCATTTGTGAAGGGAAGAATGCTCCTTCGAGGTTCAAACGGATCGGGAAAATCAGTAACTATGCAGAGTGTGGTGCCCCTTCTTCTAGATGGAAATATGAGTCCGGAACGACTGGATCCCTTCGGTTCCAGGGATCGTAAGATGAGCAGCTATCTTCTGGAAGAAGATGACGGACGTGAAGAACGCACTGGCTATTTGTATCTGGAGCTTAAAAGACAAAACAGTGACACATATTTAACGATTGGAATGGGTATCCGCGCAAGAAGAGGAAAGAATCTGGACAAATGGTATTTTAGCCTGACCGATGGAAGACGTATCGGTAAGGATTTCTTTTTATACAAGGATTCAGGAGAAAAGGTTACACTTTCCAAAAAAGAGCTGGAAAACAGGATTGGGGATGGCGGCCGCGTTATTGACAGACAGGTTGATTATATGGAATATGTGAACCGCCAGATTTTTGGATTTGAGACAACAGAAGAATATAAGGAAATGATAGATCTTTTGATTCAGCTGCGTACACCGAAGCTTTCCAAGGATTTTAAGCCATCTGTAATCAATGATATTTTAAGTGATTCCCTTCAGCCCCTGTCTGATGATGACCTGCGTCCTATGTCGGAAGCCATTGAAAATATGGATACCATGACCATGAATCTGAAAAACAGGAAAGAAGCCAGACAGGCAGCAGAAAAGATTCAGGCAGTATTTTCAAAATATAATCAGAAATTATTATATGAAAAAGCAGAACGCTGTGAACAGGCTGGGCTAAAATTGGAAAATGCAAGGACACAACAAAAAGAACAGGAGAAAAAGCTGTGTGAATGCAGAAAGAAAATTGAAGCTCTGAAAATAGAACATCAGCAGCTGGATGTGAAACGTGAGTCCATGGAGAAAGAGAAAGAATCTCTGAACAAAAGCGACGCGGTAGCATTGAAGCGAAGAGAAGCGGAGCTGATTACGGAATTAAACGGACAACAGAAAAACCTGGGAGAAAAGCAGAGATTTCTGGAGCAGAAGCAGACGCAATATCAGGATGCACAGAATCAGATTAAAACAGAAGAAGACAGGAAATATGAGAAAGAAAAAGAACTGGAAGAGCTTATAGAAGAGATGCAGGATGAGGCTGATACCATGGCCTTTGAAGAGCATGCATTTATGAAGGAAGAGCTGGAAAAACATCCGGAAGAACCATACAAATTCAATTTACACCAGCAGCAATTTGATAACACAAAAGAAAAAATTAATGAGGGAACAGAGATACTGGCAGAGACAGATCGCCTGGAAAGACAGAAGGATGATCTGATAAAAGAAAGAGAAAGACGGATTCGTGAACTGAATACGCTTCAGAGAAAAGTGTCAGAACTGGAATCTGTATTTGTGCAGACGCAGAATGAATGGAAAGAAGCATTGTATCAGTGGAATGGTGCAAACCAGGAGTTGATATTAGAAAAAGAATTGTTAAGAGAATTAAGTATATTTGCAGAAGCGTATAAGGAATCCTCGGATTTTGCCGAGGTTCGTCAGAGGATTGCAGATGTATGGATCAAGAAAAATGGAGAAATCGAATCTGAACTTTCCGTAAATGATACAGAGAGCCAAAATACGAAAAAAGAGCTGGAAGAAGTAAGGGCAGATCTGGCTGAATGGGAGAACCAGAAAGAACCACAGCCGGAGCGCTCAGAGGCAGTTATACGTAACCGTAAGAGACTGGATGCTCTTGGAATTCCAT
>CAJLTE010000158.1 GCA_905209435.1 uncultured Blautia sp.
AGCCTGAGCATGAAAGCTCTTGAGGCACCGGCTGAGGAAGCTACAGAAGAATAATCAAGAGAATACTCATAAATATTCAGAAACCGGCTTTGTATGAGGATGATCATACAGAGCCGGTTGATTGTTTTTTCAGATTACGAATGTGGTCAGCAGCTACAGGAGCATCAGAAATGCTGCAGACAGTCAGGAAGGAATGATAGGATGTCCATAAAAGGAATTTATGATATACACTGTCATATTGTACCCGGTGTAGACGATGGAGCCACAGATATAGGAGAAACCGTAAAATTACTCCGAATGGAATATGAACAGGGCGTGCGGACGGTTATTGCAACTCCCCATTTCCGCTTTCAGATGTTTGAAACACCTGCGGAGAAAGTCAGAGAGCAGTTCAGACTGGTGGAGAAAGCGGCATCAGAGATAAGCCCGGATCTCCATGTGTATCTGGGATGTGAGTTTCACGCCAATATGGAGATGCTTCCCATGCTCAGAGAACAGAAAGTAATGACAATGGCCGGTTCGCGGTATGTTCTTACAGAATTTTCCCATAACTCGGAAGAAAGCTATATACGGGAACGTCTCGGTGCATTGCTCTCCGGAGGATATAAGCCGATCATGGCACATATAGAACGTTACGAAGCCACACGCAACAGTCTGGATTTTGTGGAAGAACTGGCAGATATGGGTGTCTATATGCAGATCAATGCAGACAGCATCACAGGAAAAGACGGATTTTTTACTAAACGGTACTGTAATAAAATCATGAAAGACGGACTCCTTCATTTCGTCGGATCAGACTGTCACAACAGTGCAAAGAGGAGCAGCAGGATTGGAGAGGCATATCGTATGGTTTCAGCGAAATTCGGGCAGGACTATGCAGATGAACTGTTTATTCATAATCCTGCAGAAATTCTGAAACAGAAACAAAAACATGAGGCTACAGATTGACTTTTTTTATTGGCTGATATACAATAAAATCGGTTTGTGTCAATTTTGCTGTTTACTTTCAGAAATACATAAGACAGAATATTACCTGTGAACAGTAATGTACAAAACTATAAAGAAAAAAGGGAAAAGGAAATTATCAGATGTTAGACAATTTGAACAGTAACTTTGAGAGCAGCAAAGCACAGAGACCCGATGCAAATGATGATGAAGTCGAAATCGACTTACTGGAAATATTTTATGCGCTCAAGAAAAAAATCCTTCTGGTACTGATGGTTGCTCTTGTCGGAGGCTGTATTGCAGCAGCATATACGCAGTTTTTAATGACACCGATCTACAGCTCCACATCCAGTATCCTTGTACTTTCGAAAGAAACCACACTGACATCACTGGCGGATCTGCAGTTAGGTGCCAGCCTGACCAGTGATTATACAGTTCTGATCACAAGTACCCCTGTGATGGAACAGGTGATTTCAGATTTGGATCTGGATATGACTGCAGAACAGCTGAAAGGAAGCGTAAGTATCAATAATCCTACAGATACTCGTATCCTTGAAATTACTGTCAATAATACAGATTCTAAAATGGCAAAGAAGATCGTAGATGAGATTGCGAATGTTTCTTCATCCTATATTGGCGATAAAATGGAAGTTATTCCGCCAAAGATTATTGAAGTTGGTAAGATTGCTACTGTAAGAACTTCTCCAAGCGTAAAGAAGAATGCAGCACTCGGCTTCTTACTCGGTTTCCTTGCATGTGCGGCAATTGTGGTTGTATACGCTGTAATGGATGATACTATTAAGACAGAGGAAGATATTGAGAAATACCTGGGAGTTTCTGTTCTTGCCAAGGTTCCTGACAGAAAAGATTTTATAAATTCGAAGAACAGGAAATCAAAGAACAAGAATAAGAAGCACCATTAAACTGATGGAGGAATCTGAGCAATGAAGAAACTCAATTTAACAGATAAAAGAAATCCGGATTATTTTTACAGTGAGGCGATTAAAACTCTGCGTACCAATATTCAGCTGTCGGGTCAGAGCATAAAGACAATTCTGGTTACAAGCTGTTATCCAAACGAAGGTAAGAGTGATATAGTACTCAGTCTTGCCCAGGAGCTTGGGAGCATTGGCAAGAAGGTTCTCCTTCTGGATGCGGATATCAGGAAGACCGCATATGCCGGACGACTGGGTGTGGAAGAGGAAGTGAAAGGTCTCTCACAGCTTCTGAGCGGTCAGGTGGGACTACAGGAGATTATTTATTCTACAAACTTTCCGAATATGGATATCATATTCGGAGGTCCAAGTGCACCGAATCCGTCAGGACTTCTCAGTGAGAATATCTTTAAGGTATTCTTAAAGGAAATCAGAGAATATTATAATTATATCCTGATCGATACACCGCCTATCGGAACAGTAATTGATGCGGCAGTGATAGGAAGATGCTGCGATGGTGCAGTCTTTCTGATCGAACCGGGAAATGTCAGGTACCGGGACGCACAGAAAGCATTTAAACAGCTGGAAAGAAGCGGATGCCGTATTCTTGGAGCTGTTATGAATAAGATAGATACCAGTGATGACAAATATTATTCTTCTTATTATAAGCATTATGGAGAGTATTATCACAGAAGTGACGAAGAAGCCCAGATTAAATAATACGGGCAGTTATCTGGCAGTAAGACAGAAACCATGATCAATGATAAAGGAGAATTTGGAAAAGTGAGCAAAATAAGGAAGAAAAAAATAAAAAAGACGAATATCTTACTGGGCTTTATCTGCATTCTTCTGGCAGTTCTCCTGGGCTTTATTCTTGTGACCAGTTATAAATCGGAACAGAAGGAATCCAGACACCTGTCAGAAATTGCAGACGACCAGCAGAGTGGGATTGAAGATTACGAAGCAGTAAAAGAACGTGCAAAAGAGCTGGAGGAGATATCTTCCGAAGAAGCAGAAGATACAGAAGACATTAAATCAAAGAACACAGAAGACACAAAAGACACAGAAAAAACGGATACAGCTGACACAGAAGATGCAGATAAGACAGAAGATACAAAAGATAAGACGACAGCTGCTTCAGGTATTGTGTGTTGGGGAGATGATCTGATCAATGGGGAAGAATCCAATACATATTCCTATATGACAGTACTTCAGAAGCTTCTGACCGATAATGGCTATAATATGACAGTGATCAATAAAACGCTTCAGGGAGGCGGCACTCTCTCCATGATGAAGATGGCTGGTGTAAGTGATGAAACTATTCAGAGCTATATTACTAAACATCAGCAGGCTGCAAACGGTGCCCAGCTGAATGTAACAGAGACCGGAATACGTGATCTGACAGAAGAACAGACTACAAGAAATGATATGGATTGTATTCCTGTTATCTTCATGGGATATTATGGCGGCTGGAATCATGATCCTGCAGAACTGGCAGACCAGCAGGAACAGATTTTAAATACATTTCAGAATAAAGATCAGTTTATTGTAGTAGGAACACGCCCTATGGACGGAAGTGTAACCTCTGAAGCACTGGATCAGGTGCTCAGCCAGAAATGGGGAGAACACTATATCAGTCTTGCAGATGTGACTGCACAGCCGTCTTCTACCTATGAGGCCCAGCAGGCAATGGCAGAGGCAATATTACAGAAATTGCAGGAGCTTAATTATATCAGCAAAAACTGATGAGATAACTGAAATACAGAGATTGAAGGAATGAAAATGAAAAAAAACACAAGAAAAGCCATCAGACAGCGTAAGATCTGTATGCTTTTGATTATTATCCTGATCATAGTTCTTTCCATTCTTGGCGGCGGTTATTATCTGTTAAGCCAGAAAAATGCTGCATTGCCAAAAAACGGTGGTCAGAACAGTGACAGCCGGAATCAGACGGATTTGAACCAAAACAGTGATACCGTAGAATATAAAGGTGAGACATACAAATATAATGATCATCTCAGCAATTATTTATTCCTGGGAATTGATACAAGAGAAGCTGTAGATACTTATCAGTCACAGGCAGATGCCGGGCAGGCAGATGCAATTTTTCTGGTGTCCATGGATCGTGCAACAGAGAAGATAAAGGTTCTGTTTATTCCACGAGATTCCATGACCAGAATTGAAACCTTTAATCCATATGGTCAGAGCCTTGGAGAGACAACAGATCATCTGAATATACAGTATGCCTTCGGGGACGGAAAAGAGAAAAGCTGTGAACTGATGAAAACAGCAGTTTCCAATATGCTGGACGGACTTCCGATCCAGGGGTATTGCTCCATGAATATGGATGGCATTTCAGTGATCACAGATTTCGTAGGTGGAATACAGCTCACAATCCCTGATGACAGTCTCGCAGATGTGAATCCGGAATATAAAAAAGGTGCTGTTGTGGATATCACAGGGGAAACTGCAGAACAGTTTGTAAGATATCGTGACATTGACAAAACCCAGAGTGCTCTGGTCCGTCAGGAGAGGCAGAAAACCTTTCTTCAGGCACTGGTGCAGAAGGCACAGGAAAAAGCAGGAGAGGACGCCGGATTTGTGACAGGTCTCTATGACAGTGTTAAAAGCTATACAGTTACAAATATGGGAAATGATATATTTGCCAAATTGCTGGCTGCATCACAGAATGGAATCACTGATACAGAGACAGTACCGGGTGAGGGAACACATGGGGAGAACTTTGATGAGTATCATATCGATGAAGATGCATTGTCAGATTTGATTATTTCCATGTTTTATGAGAAAATCTGATTGTATTAGTCATAGTATAAT
>CAJLTE010000159.1 GCA_905209435.1 uncultured Blautia sp.
GCATGATTTCGCGCCGCACTTCTCGGGTTTTCTGTGAACTACGTTCACAAAAAACACCTCGCGGAATGTTACCAGTGAACAGTAACTAAAATATTTCTGTAGCGAAAACCAACAGTATGGAACCTTTGTTTTCGACAGCCTTCAAATGTCCATATATACAAAATACAGGAGAAAATTAATCTCTCCTGTATCCTGAGGCGGACACTTTACAGAAAGTAGTATGTCCGAATTTCATCTTATTATGTACCGTATATATTATGTACCATATATATCTATATCCGTACTTTAAATGGCATATTTCTTACAGAATCATTATTCCCCGATCAGCCAGTTGTACATCTCTTCATACTGACGTGCGGAATTACTCCATGAGAAATCCTTTGCCATAGCCCGGTCTACCATCTTATTCCATTCGCGCTTCTTGTCATAGTAAATGTGCTCTGCATAGCGGATCGTGGAAAGCATCTCATGTGCATTGTAATTGCTGAATGAAAATCCGGTTCCGGTTCCTTCGAATTCATTGTAAGGCTCTACCGTATCCTTCAGACCACCTGTCTCTCTGACGATTGGAAGAGTACCATAACGAAGGCTCATCAGCTGGCTCAGACCGCATGGCTCAAACAATGACGGCATCAGAAATGCATCAGAAGCTGCATAGATTCTGTGAGACATGCTCTCATCGTAATAAATCTGTGCAGAAACCTTGCCATGATATTTCCAGTCAAAGTGACGGAACATATTCTCATAGCGCTCATCTCCTGTGCCAAGAGCTACAATCTGTACACTATCCTGACAAAGCTCGTCCATGATATAAGCGATCAGGTCAAATCCCTTCTGATCTGTCAGACGGGAAACAATACCAATCATCATAGCCTTCGGATCCTGCTCAAGTCCTAAATCTTTCTGTAGCTGGATCTTATTCTTAACCTTCTCCTTACGGAAGGTGGTAGCATTATAACGAGCTGACAGATTAATATCTGTCTCCGGATTAAAATCATTATAATCAATACCATTTACAATACCACGCAGACTGTTGGAGCGTGCACGGAGCAGTCCGTCCAGACCTTCGCCATAGAACGGTGTCTTGATCTCATCTGCATATGTATTACTTACTGTAGTAACAGCATCTGCAAATACAATACCACCCTTCAGGAAGTTGCCATCCTTGTATGCTTCCAGCTTATCCGGTGTAAAATAGTAATCGGAAAGTCCTGTAAGCTCCTTGATCGTCTTCACATCATATACACCCTGGAATTTCAGGTTATGTATGGTCATGATGGTCTTAATTCCCCAGAAAAACTGATTCTGCTGGAAGCTGTCGTGCAGATAAACCGGAACAAGACCTGTCTGCCAGTCATGGCAGTGAATAATGTCCGGGCGGAAATCGATTACCGGAAGTACGGAAAGCACTGCCTTGGAGAAGAATGCAAATTTCTCCAGATCCCACGGAGCACTGTCATATGGCTTCGGTCCACTGAAATAATACTCATTATCTATAAAGTAGAACTTAATGCCATCATACTCCATCTGAAGAATACCTACATAACAGTTCTTGTATCCAAGATCCATGTAGAAGTGTGTGACATATTCCATTTTATCTTTCCATTCCTGCTTCATGCAGGCATATTTCGGTAAGATCACGCGAATATCAAAATAACGTTTATCAAAGCATTTCGGCAGTGAGCCGGCTACATCAGCCAATCCTCCGGTCTTAATAAAAGGCACTGCCTCTGATGTTGCAAAAAGAATTCTTTTCATTCAAAAAACCCTCCTTAGTAATAGCAAATAGCGTTACTGCCACTTAATGCCAGTAACCTGCTTCTGTCTTTTATTATACCCCAAATTCGGCTCATTGGAAAGAACGATTTTTATATTCCAGTCTGATTTTGTCAGCAATCAGTGCAATAAACTCGGAATTGGTAGGTTTTCCTTTCCCATTGCTCACTGTATAGCCAAACAGCTGGTCAATGGTATCCATTTTTCCACGGCTCCATGCAACTTCAATGGCATGTCGGATAGCCCGCTCCACGCGGCTTGGCGTTGTCTGATGGCGTTTGGCTATGGTTGGGTATAAAATTTTTGTAATAGAATTCAGCATTTCCATGTCATTTACGGATAAAATAATAGCATCCCGCAGATACTGATAACCTTTAATATGTGCAGGTACTCCGATTTCATGTATGATATCTGTCACATCCGTTTCCAGATTTCCTGAATTGTAAGTATTTTCCTCTTCCTTTTGTCTTGGACGGTTCATTTCCCTGACGCGTCTCTCTCCCGCCCGGCGGATGTGTTTGATTCGGTTCAGCAGCATTTTGTTGTCAAAAGGCTTCAGCATAAAATAATCTGCTCCAAGATCAAAAGCGTCCTCTGTGATCCGCTCCTGTCCCACTGCCGAAACCACAATAAATGACGGCACTTTTTTCAAATTTTCATCGTGACTGAAGCGCTCCATCACTGAAAGTCCGTCTACTTTTGGCATGATAATATCCAGTACAACCACGTCAGGCTGTTTTTCCTTTATGATGTTACAGATTTCTTCTCCATTATGTGCTTTTCCAACCAGTTTCAGTTCTTCGTCCTGATCAATGATCTTACTCAGTACCTCCACCATTTTCTCATTATCGTCCGCAATTGCCACATTCAATTTTTCCATGAGGCCATTCTCCTTCTACTATTTTGAAAATTCTCCGGCAATCCACAGCCGGAAAGTTGCTATATTTCTGATATCAGGAAGCAAACGCGTTTTTCTTCCCAATATCTTCCTATCACCTGTACAAAACAGCAGGGCCCTGTTTGCTCTTGCACATTTTTCAGAAAAATTTTCCTTTGCTGTAACAACGTCTATTATAGTGGAACTGCCATGGGGAAATCAAGCCGAAACTGCCGTTTTTACTGCATTTTCGTTCGATTAGTTTCGAGCTTTTTTGCGTCTTTTAACGACAATAATTTCATTTTTTCTGAGGGGATTTTTATATTAAGACAGCGTTTTACACCGCCTCTCAATTTAACACAGTTTATTTTTTTCGCGTTTTATGATTGAAAGATATGGAACAGGTTCATAAAAATACAAGAGTGAAATCATGATTTTTCTCCATACTAGTACAGTGAAAATTAAGTTTCTGCTATATTGACACAGTATATGAAAAATCAGACAAGTCACTATAGCGGTTACTTAATATTTGCTGTACCAGCACAGTGAAAAACAAAAGAAAAGGATGTGAAAACATGTACCAGAAACGAAAATACAAACATTTTATCCTGCTCTGTCTTGTCCTTGACCTTCTGACAATGGTATTTCTGGGATATCGTTATCTGGACCGGAAAATTCCGGATGAAATACACATTGACAAAAATTCAGGACTTGACCTTTCCCAGATTTCCAATCTTCCTTTTGTATCTTTCGGAGATACAATCACTACTTCCGGGGAAGGCAGCTACCAACTGCCTTGCAGACTTTTTGGAAAAATAGCTTTCAAGAATATTAAAGTGAAACCAACAGAGGCAGACACCATTCTGGTCAGCGGCAGCACAGTGGGGATTTACATGGAAACAGACGGAGTTCTTGTGATCGACACCGGAGAAATCCTTTCTAAAAATGGGCAGATGCAGGATCCGGCAAAAAATATTTTAAAGCCTGGCGATTATATTGTTGCACTAAATGAGCAGAAAATATCCTGCAAGCAGGATTTAATTAACGATCTGGAAACTATTGATGGAAAGCCTGTTACGGTAAGCGTGCGAAGAAATAACAGTACCATTCCGGTCTCTCTCTCCCCGGCACAGGATGCTTCCGGAAAGTACAAGCTTGGAATCTGGGTCCGGGATGACACCCAGGGAATCGGAACCCTTACCTATGTAACAAAAGACGGAAATTTCGGTGCTCTTGGCCATGGAATCAGCGATATCGACACAGGAAATCTTTTGTCAATAAAGGGAGGAAATCTTTACTGTGCCCAGATTCTCGGAGTGCAAAAAGGGGAAAAAGGAAGTCCCGGAGAACTTTCCGGGCTGATCCGTTACAGAAATGACAATGTGATCGGACAGATTCGTGTAAATAGTTCAAATGGAATTTACGGCAGTTTCACCAACAGTTCTGGCAATAATATTACAGAGCTCCAGGCCGCAGCTTCTGCTTCAGATGATACGGTCAATGCTTCTGAAAGCTTTAACCAGTCCAAAACTTCTTTCTGGGATTTTGCAGACAGTTTTTCCGGAAATGATTCTCTGCCAATTTCCCTCCGCCAGATGAAAATCGGCTACAAACAGGAAGTACAGACCGGTCCGGCTTCCATTCTGTGTGATGTAGGTAATGGAGTAAAAGAATACGATGCAGAAATCACCAGAATCGACATGAACCACGAGGACACTAACAAAAGTTTCATCATCCATATCACCGATCAGCGGCTTCTTAACACCACCGGCGGCATTGTCCAGGGCATGTCAGGCAGTCCCATCCTGCAAAATGGAAAAGTAATCGGTGCGGTAACCCACGTTTTTGTCCAGGATGCGGCAAGTGGGTATGGAATTTTTATTGAAAACATGCTGGAGCGTGTCTGAAAAAGGCTTTCTGCAAGATGTGCGTCAC
>CAJLTE010000160.1 GCA_905209435.1 uncultured Blautia sp.
ACAAGGTAGCCAGGTTCAACATTCTGACACTGCAGAACCGTCTGGACAGTCATCTGATGGAGATCGACAGTCAGGCAAGACAGAGAGTAGACAACCTGATGAACGAACTTCTAGAGAAAGATCCGGCACCAGACAAGATGGCAGACACAATGGCATGGACCAGACACATGAACCAGATCAAAGCACAGGCAGAGGAACTGGTGATCCAGGAGATTATTTACAGTTAAGCCTGTTCCCAACAGAAGAGGAACAGTTTGGAGAAATAAGGAAAGCGGCAGCTGCATTAGAACAGCCGGCCGCTTTTCTTATTTCCGATGAAGTAGTCGATCATATCCTTCGCACAGGTAGTGGGCAGAAAAATACACTGTTTCATATTACTGCAAGATTGATCGAAGGTCTGGACAATGAAGAAATGCAAAGCTTCCTGAAAGATGAATATGGCACCGGAGGAAAAGGATTTACCATAGATAATCAGAAAATCAGTATCTGGTACGACAACGATGGTATCCGTATCCGGCGAGGTGACTCTGCAAGAAGAAACTTTGACCGTATCGTTACGTGGGAAGAAGCTGCTGACAGGATCCGGGATATGTATGAGGAGGGAAATTACGTTGATAATCTTATCTCCAATAATGCTATCGAGCAGGAACAGAAAGAAATGACAGATCTTCTGGCACTTCATTTCCGAGATACAAATAGAAATACGGAAGAATACCGGTCTTATACGGATTGGCAGGATACCATTCGGAACGCTTGGACAGATCCAGAAGGAAAAAAAGAAATCTATCAGCAGTTTGAATGGTTACAAGCGGATATGAATGAAAATCCGAGTAATTATCATCGTTGGGAAATTCAGCACAATCCAGTATATTCTCAGCGTTTTCGTGACCTTCAGAGAGATTTCTCCTGGGTGGATCAACAATTTAAAGTAGAACGTCTAGGGCTTTCCTTTATCACACAGGATGAAATTGATGCAGTGTTAAGAAGAGGTGGCATTACTGCCGGAGGACGTAACCGGATTTACGAATATTTCATGGAACATTATGATATGAAAGATGCAGCTGAGTTCCTGAAAAATGAATATGGAACAGGTGGTTCTTCACCCGGAATACCAGGAGCAGGTGCTTCCGACGCATCACATGATGCAAAAGGATTAAAACTTGCAAAAGGAAAAATTGGCAATCCAGAAGTAGAAGTTCTATTAAAGTGGAATAAGGTTGCAGAACGTGTCCGCCAGTTAATCCGCACAGATGATTATTTGTCATCGGAGGAAATGGAAAAGTACGAAGAGCGACAGGAAGCACAAAAACTGGCAGACTTGGAAGAAGCACAGCAGATGTTAGGAGAACAACAGGAGCAGGATACTTTAACCGCTGAAGATATAACTGATTTGCAATTAGTTGATTCAGAATATATGTCTGGTACCAGAACAACAATTCATGATTTTGATTGCAAAGTTAAGGGAGAAGAGAATCAACTTCAATACACATTAGAATATCATGATGATGGAGAAGGTTTCACGATTCATACGGAAAAAGATGATATTTGGAATCGAATGTCAACACAAGAATTGGAACGTCTGGATGTAAAACTTGGACAAGAAGTACTTTATTATCATTATCACAACAAAACAGTAAATGCGGATACCCTAGATAAATTACGGGAAATCAGGGAAGAAATAATGGAGGAAGAGTCCTCGTATTTCACTGCTATTTCTAATCGTGTGTGGACAGATTATGATAAAAAAGAAAAAGAATTATCTGGAGAAGTTGAGGTATCGGAAGAAAAAGAATCTTTGGAAGAGATTAACGGAATATCAGAACCGATTCCAGCAACGAACTTCCGCATCACAGATGATGAGCTTGGGCAGGGGACAGCAAAAGAAAAGTTCCGTGCCAATATCATGGCTATCCAGCTGTTAAAGAAATGTGAGGATGAGAACCGTAATGCGACACCAGAGGAACAGGAAATCTTATCCCGATACGTCGGCTGGGGAGGTCTTGCAGATGCATTTGATGAGACAAAAGCTGCATGGGAGACAGAATATCTGGAATTAAAGACGGTTCTTACACCAGAGGAATATGCTGCAGCCAGAGCTTCCACCTTAAATGCTCATTATACACAGCCGATTGTGATTGAAAGTATGTATCAGGTATTGGAGAATCTGGGATTTACAAAAGGAAATATTCTGGAGCCGTCTATGGGAGTTGGGAACTTCTTTGGAATCATTCCGGAGAATCTAAACCAGTCCAAACTCTATGGTGTGGAATTGGATAGTATCAGTGGTAGAATTGCAAAGCTGCTATATCCAGATGCCAATATTCAGATCAAAGGTTT
Organism: uncultured Blautia sp.; assembly: GCA_905209435.1. The sequence continues at coordinate 2,338 of CAJLTE010000160.1, forward strand.
TGAGAAGGCAGATTATCCTAATGACTTTTTTGATGTGGCGATTGGAAATGTGCCATTTGGTGCATACAAGGTCAATGACCGTCAGTATGATCGCTACAATTTCATGATTCATGATTACTTTCTTGCCAAGACTATAGATCAGTTACGTCCAGGCGGCGTGGCTGCGCTGATCACAACAAAGGGAACCATGGATAAAGCATCACCGGAAGTTCGGAAATATCTGGCAGAGCGTGCAGACCTGCTGGGCGCAATCCGACTGCCGAACACAGCTTTTAAGGCAAATGCAGGAACAGAAGTCAGTGCTGATATCCTGTTTTTTCAGAAGAGGGAAAGCCTTACGAAAGAAATGCCGGAATGGATAAATCTGGATAGTGATGTCAATGGTATTACAGTCAATCAGTATTTTGTTCAGAATCCGGAAATGATTCTGGGTGAGATGAAAGAAGTGTCCGGTCCGTATGGTATGGAAACAACCTGTGCTCCAATGGAAGGTGCTGATTTGGAATTACAATTACAAGAAGCAGTAAAACACATCAAGGGAAGCATGGCACCAGCAGTAGATGTGGAAGCAGAACTGGATGAGATGCCAGAGAGTATTCCGGCTGATCCAAATGTGCGAAATTACAGTTATACGGTGGTAGATGATCAGGTATATTATCGTGTCAACTCTTTGATGAATCAGGTAAAAATGCCTGCAGCCACTGCAGAACGTGTAAAAGGCATGGTTGCAATCCGTGATACCGTTCGTGAGCTGATCGCCATGCAGATGGAAGAATTTGTCACAGACGAAGAAATCCAAAAACAGCAGGAAAAACTGAATCAGGTGTATGATACCTACACAGCAAAGTATGGAGTTATTGGAAGTAATGCTAATAAACGGGCATTTTCTGATGACTCTTCTTATTGTCTGCTGTGTTCCCTGGAAGACTTGAATGAAGATGGAACATTGAAGCGGAAAGCGGACATGTTCACCAAACGAACCATCAAAAAGGCGGTTGCTGTGACAAGTGTGGAGACAGCCACAGAAGCACTTGCTCTGTCTTTAAATGAAAGGGCTAAAGTAGATCTCCCATATATGGCACAGCTGACCGGAAAGACCGAAGAGAAAATTACAGAAGAGCTGGTTGGAGTTATCTTCAAAAATCCACTGACAGACCAGTGGGAAAGCGGAGATGAATATCTCTCCGGAAATGTTAGGGATAAATTAAATACTGCGAGAACTTTTGCAGAGAATCATCCGGAATTCACATCGAATGTGCGTGCACTAGAGGCAGTTCAGCCGAGAGATCTGGAAGCATCGGAGATTGAAGTGCGTATTGGAGCTACCTGGATTGAACCTTCGGATTATCAGGATTTTATGCAAGAAACATTGCATACACCATGGTATCTGCTTCAGAAAGAAATACAGGTGAAATTCTCTGAGGTAAATGGTGAGTGGAGGATTACAGGAAAGAATGCCGACAGTCCCCAAAATGCGTTTGCCTATGCAACGTATGGAACTGAGAGAGCAAATGCCTATAAGATTCTGGAAGATACCCTGAACCTGAAAGATGTACGCATCTATGATAAGAGTGTCAATGAAAATGGTGATGAGATCCGTGTCCTCAATAAGAAAGAAACCATGCTGGCATCGCAGAAGCAGGATGCCATGAAAGCAGCATTTAAGGACTGGATTTTTAAAGATCAGCAGAGGCGTGAACGACTGGTAAAGGTGTACAATGAACGATTTAATAGCATCCGTCCCCGTGAATATGATGGCAGTCATTTGACTTTCCCAGGAATGAATCCGGAAATAGAACTTCGTCCGCACCAGAAAAATGCAGTTGCACACCAGCTTTACGGAGACAATGTACTTCTGGCACATGTAGTAGGAGCTGGGAAGACCTACGAAATGGTAGCGGCGGCAATGGAAAATAAAAGACTGGAATTATCACAGAAGAATCTCTTTGTCGTGCCAAACCATTTGACGGAGCAGTGGGGTGCAGAATTCCTACAGTTATATCCGGGAGCCAATATCCTGGTTGCAACCAAGAAAGATTTTGAACCAGCAAACCGAAAAAAATTCTGTGCCAGAATTGCTATGGGGAATTATGATGCCATTATCATTGGACATTCCCAGTTTGAGCGTATTCCAATCTCTGATGAGAGACAGGAAGCTATGTTACGGAAGCAGATTGATGATCTGGAAATGGCAATTCAGAGTGCAAGGTATG
>CAJLTE010000161.1 GCA_905209435.1 uncultured Blautia sp.
AGCAGCAGACAAACCGGAAGAGAAACCGGCAGCATGCGGAACAGCGTGTGGAGCAGCAGACAAACCGGAAGAGAAACCGGCAGCATGCGGAACAGCGTGTGGAGCATCAGAGAAACCAGAAGAGAAACCAGCAGCATGCGGAACAGCATGTGGAGCATCTGATAAGTAAAATAAGTTAAGGAAGGAGTTGGATAGGATGAGTCAGTATTTTTCTTTTCAGTGGCATATTACAGATGAATGTGATCAGCGGTGTAAGCATTGTTATATTTTCTCAGGCGAAGGCTGTAAGGAATTAAAGTCCATGACCTGGAAGCAGATGACAGAGGTAGTGGCAAACTGTGAGGATTTCTGCAAAGTATATGGCAGAGTGCCATATTTTTATATTACTGGCGGAGATCCTATCCTTCATCCGGATTTTTGGAAATTAATGGTATTGCTGAAATCGAAAAAGATACCTTTTACTTTAATGGGAAATCCATTTCATTTGAACGACGAAATTTGCAGAATGTTAAAGGTTTGTGGTTGTGAGAAGTATCAGATGTCCCTTGATGGAATGAGAGAAACTCATGACTGGTTCAGAAAGCCGGGAAGTTTTGATCTGACGATTGAAAAAATCGGATGTCTGAACAGAGCAGGAATAAAAAGTGTAATTATGAGTACGGTATCCAAAACAAATATGGATGAGATACCGGATATTATTGATGAAGTTGTAAAAGCGAAAGTAAAGGTTTTTGCATTTTCGCGTTATGTGCCTACTGGTGGTGAAGTTGACACAAGCATGACACCGGAAGAATACAGAAAACTTCTGGAAGTCTGTGATGCAAAGTATAAGGCATATGAAAAGACAGGATGCGAGACCTATTTTAATAAAAAGGATCATTTGTGGACGCTGTATGAATATGAAACGGGACAGTTTAAGCTTCCTGAGAGTACAGAGGCAGGAATGATCTATGGTGGCTGTAACTGTGGAAACTGTCATATTACCATATCTTCCAATGGAGATATTATGGCATGCAGAAGGGTGACAGACAGTAAAGTGGCCAATATTTTTGAAGACCGACTGGCAGATGTCTGGATCTGTCAGATGGAAAAATACAGAGATTACGATAAATTTGTAAAATGCAGTAAGTGTGAACTTAAGGCATGGTGCCGTGGATGTCCGGCGGTTGCCAATGGAACTAGCGGTAATTTTTACGGGGCTGATCCGCAGTGCTGGAAGACAGAAAATGAGATTACCGGGGAGGTGTTATCATGTTAATGGATATCATCAAAGAAAGACATTCCATTCGGAAATATACCGATGAGCAGATAAGACGTGATGATCTGGAAAAGATTCTGGAAGCTGGAAATTTTGCACCGAATGCCGGAGGCGGACAGAGAAGTATGATGGTTGCAATCCATAATAAAGAATTGGCAGTTCATGTCGGAAAGATGAATATGGCGGAGTTTGACCGTTCACACATGGCAGGCAGTTTTGTTTCGAAGGAACAGCCAAGTACAATTGATGATCCGACCATAAAAAATGGATTTTATGATGCACCGACAGTTATATGTGTATTCTGCCAGAATAATTTTCTCTTCAAGACAGCAGATGCCTTTTGTATGATGGAAAATATGATTCTGCAGGCAACAGAGCTTGGAATTGCATCATGTATTATCTCAAGGGGCTATGAAACATTTGATTCAGAAGAAGGAAGAAGACTGATGAACGAATGGGGAGTGCCGGAAGGATACGCATGTCAGGGATTTGTTATATTAGGATATATAGACGGTGAACAGCCGAACAGTAAACCAAGAAAACCAGGAAGAATTAAAATTATAGAATAGGGGGAGAACAGATGGATTTAGCAACATGTCTGAAAAAAATGGAACTGGTGGGAGTGCTTGCGTTTGCAACAGTAGACAGTGAAGGGGCACCACAGATACGGAATATCAGTGCGATTCATTATGAGCCGGATGCACTCTATTTTTTCACCGCCAGAGGTAAAAATTTTTGTAAAGAATTAATGGAAGATGGCAAGGTTCAGATTCTTGCTTATACCAAATACAAAGAAATGATTCGTTTGTCCGGAAAGGCTTACGCAGTAGCAGAGAATGAACAGAGAAAATGGATGGATATCATTTTTGAAGAACAGCCGTACCTTGCGAATGTATATCCGGGGGCTACACGAGAAATCGGAATTATTTTCTGTATTGATCAGGCGAAAGTGGAGTATTTTAATCTTGGCGTAAATCCAATTTTCCGGGAGACATATATTCTGGGAAATGTTAGTATAAAAGAAAAAGGATATTACATAACGGAATCCTGTATCGGATGCGGGAAATGTATGAAATATTGTCCACAGAAATGTATTGAGAAGGGAACAACTTTTGTCATCCGGCAGGAGCACTGTCTGCACTGTGGAAACTGTTATGAAAACTGTCCGGTGAAAGCGGTGATCAGGAAATGAATCAGGATGACAGAAGAAAATATTTAATCAAAGGCTTGTTGAAAGAGCGACCAGAGTATGAGAACATGCAGATCCCATCAGATGCAGGCGAGCAGAAAATATTACTCAGATCGCTTATGAATATAAGAATGCCGGAGGAAATTGATCCTGCATTTTTTCAGATTCAGGATGCGTATCTTTCGGAAGAAAATGAGAAGAAAGGGATTGTCATATTGGCAGATATCAGGGAGGTGCAGCCTGATCTTTATATCTGGAAGGGCGATATTACAAGACTTGGAGTGGGAGCAATCGTAAATGCAGCCAACAGCGGCATGACAGGCTGTTATCAGCCCTGTCATAACTGTATTGATAATTGTATACATACTTATGCAGGAATTCAGCTCCGGAATTATTGCAATGATATGATGATAAAACAGGGACAGGAAGAACCGACAGGGCAGGCAAAGATTACTCCGGCGTTTAATCTGCCCTGTGATTATGTGATTCATACAGTTGGCCCGATTGTACGAGGAAAACTGACAAAGGAACATGAGCAGTTACTGATATCCTGCTATGAATCGTGTCTTAGGATAGCTGATGAGAATGAAGTAAAGAGTATTGCTTTCTGTTGTATCTCAACCGGTGTATTTATGTTTCCAAATAAAAGAGCTGCCGAGCTTGCAGTACAGACGGTAAAACAATATAAAGAAAAGACAAAATCAAAGATAAAGGTGATATTTAATGTTTTTAAAGAGGAAGATGAACAACTCTACAGGCAGTTACTCGGATAAGATATTACAGATAAAAGAAAAAATTGGGGAAGCAGATGCTATTATAATTGGGGCAGGTGCAGGATTTTCCACATCAGCTGGTTTTGTGTATAACGGTGAAAGATTTGAAAAATATTTTTCAGATTTCAGAAAGAAATATGGATTTTCTGATATGTATTCGGGAGGCTTCTATCCATATAAAACATTGGAAAAGCACTGGGGATACTGGTGCAGATATATCTATATTAATCGATATATGGATGCGCCAAAACCGGTATATCAGAACCTGTATGATCTGGTGAAAGAGAAAGATTATTTTGTACTGACGACAAATGTGGATCATTGCTTTCAGAAGGCAGGATTCGCTAAAAACAGAATCTTTTATACACAGGGGGATTATGGTCTGTTTCAATGTAGTGAGTCTTGCCATAAGGAAACTTATGACAATGAAGAAACAATTAAAAAAATGGTGCTGAGTCAGGGATTTCAGATAAAAGACGGGGAACTGCAAGAACCGGAAGATGGAGAAATAAAGCTTACGGTTCCGATGGGTCTGATTCCATATTGCCCACACTGTGGTAAGCCGATGAGTATGAATCTCAGATCGGATCAGACATTTGTTGAAGATAGGGGATGGCATCAGGCAGCAGAACGGTACGAGAAATTTATACAGGATCATAAAAAGCAGAAAATAGTGTTCCTTGAACTTGGTGTGGGATATAATACTCCTGGGATTATAAAATATCCGTTCTGGCAGATGACAAACAAATTTCAACATGCATTTTATGTGTGTTTGAACCAGAGTGAAGCATATGCACCGGAAGAAATAAGGAAAAAGTCTGTTTGCATGAATGAAGATATTGGAGAGATTCTGAAAGAACTGTAGACTTGTGATAAAGAACGGCTGTGAATGGAGTAAATAGTGACAAAAATACTGTTATGCGAATGTAAATCCGGTTTTGGTCAAAGAAAATATGAGAAAGCATAATCCTAATTCCCCGTTTTTAATTGGTGGATATATGCCAAGTGATATTGTTCGTGAGGCAATCCTCTTCCTGTTTTGCTAAAAAATCTCATTGCGTATTTAGACACAATATGCTTATAATGAGCCTATGGTGAAAGACCTTAAAGCTGTCTGATACAACTGAAGTTTTACGGGCTGGATTTTTATTCAAAATGTGAACTGCGGAGGAAATCATGACGAAGAAAAAAATTATTAAGC
>CAJLTE010000162.1 GCA_905209435.1 uncultured Blautia sp.
TATGCAGGTCTACGAATGACCACATCTCGAATTTTGTTCCATCATCAGGACCTACGGTTGTTACTGCTGTAGGCTCTCCTTCAGCCGGTTCTTCGCTCTCAGCAGCTTCCTCTGTTGTGTCTTCTTCTGCAAAGACATTCACTGCCATGCTCATACTGGACACTGCCATAGCCGCAGTCATAAGTAACGCGAACAATTTTCTTCTCTTCATAAAAAGATCCTCCTTTTTTGCATTTCTTTGCGCTCTTCCGGTTTCAATGATGCCATTGTACAAACCCCATAATCATTTCGTATTTTTTTAAAATATATAGTCCATCTTTTTGTTATGGTCATTTTGCACAACTTTTTTATTTTCAGCTCCGGTTTATGTTGATATTATATAATTCTTTCCTGTAAATGTCAATATATTTTTGATTTATTTTTATTATTTTAGTTTTATCTAAAATAAATGCCCGTTATTTATTCATCAATCTATCTATTTTTTTGCTATTTCCCTATATTTTTTTAACCAATTTTATGGTAAAATAACTAATCAAAACGTATTTTTCTAAAAATTCTTATTTAGTGTTATATACCTGTAAATACAGTCAAAAGGAGGTTTTTACATGAAATCCTGTTCTGTTTCCGATGGTCTTGCCATCTTCAAAGCTCTCGGTTCCCCTGTCCGTGTACAAATTTTGCGTCTGATCCAAGAAAGAGAAGGTCTGAATATTAAACAAATTGCACAAAACCTGAAAATTCCCGTTACAACCCTGTCCCCTCACCTTAATCTTCTGGCCGAAGCCGGGCTGATAGAATTCAGGGATGAATCTCTCTCACACGGAACACAGAAACGCTGCTATTTTATAAAAGACTGGGATCAGCTTCTGGTAAATATGGCGCTTTACGGTCCTGATCTGCAGACTTACAGTGCAGAAATCGGCGTGGGACATTTTTCTGATTTCTCGGTAACTCCCACCTGTGGTATGGCAACTTCTACTTCTTTTGTGGGACAGTTGGATCAGCCACGGTATTTCATACACCCAGGCAGCCGCCAGGCAAGGATCGTCTGGTTCACCACCGGATATCTGGAGTATATACTGCCCAATTTCATCCCTGATCACAGCGTGATTGAAGAACTGACAGTTTCCTTTGAGATCAGTTCCGAAGCCCCCCGATTCTGTAATGTGTGGCCTTCTGATATTACCTTTTCCCTGAACGGTGTAATCCTTGGCACCTGGACCAGCCCTGGTGATTATGGGGACCGCAGAGGGAAATACAATCCTTCCTGGTGGTTTTCTTTTCTGAATCAGTATGGTTTGCTGAAAAAACTGACGATCACCCCTGAAGGCACTTTTCTGGACACAGAAAAGCTGTCCGATGTTTCCACCAGACAGCTTGCACTCACTGATCAGTCCGTTATGAAATTGCGCTTTTCTGTTCTTCCGGGCGCCGAACATCCCGGCGGGTGTACTCTTTTTGGTGCAGGTTTCGGAGATTATAACCAGCATATACGGATTACCATCGGTTATCATCCCGAAAACATCTGATTTCTCCGCCTGACTTCAGATTTATATACTGCCCCGAATACTCCCACAGCCATTTATGGCAACAGATATTTCACACCCCATATAGTTTCATTATTGTCACCCTTAGCGCTGAAGCACATCGTATCATTGCCTGCCTCATCGGTCATTTCCAGGACAACTCCTGTATAAGTATTTTCACCGAGAGTCACATCAATATATGGTGTGCCTTCTTCTGCTTCCCATTTGCCTTCCAGTTCTTCTCCGGTAACTGTTCCGTCTGCATTAAGTTGAATCCTCTGCGGTTTATGTACCCTGTCCGAAATATCCGTACCATGATTTACCAGATAAAAAGTACCCTGGATTTCATCTCCGGAATATCCATCCTCTTTCAACGTCTCGCCGTCTGTGGCAAATGGCGCAGCAACCAGCCATCCGTCTTTTGTGCGGAACAACTGATGTACACGAGGCTCATGAAGTTCTCCGGTTTTAGCAAAACGCTGATGATAAACCAGGTATAATTTACCATCTTCATCTTCAAATGCAGTCTGTCCGCCTGGTGCCATATAGGTCTGGGTAAGACTTGGAAATGTATAATTTCCCATCATTTTCAGTCCATGATCTTTATGCTCCACAAATAAATACATATCCTTCCCTGCTGCATCTGTATAAGTTCCGTCCACAGTGTCACAGCGGAAGAGACGCATCTGATAACCTCCTTTTGCCTGCAGATTTCCATAGGACAAAAACAGATAATAATATCCACTGGTCTCATCATACATAATATGCGGACCTTCGATGGAGTTGTGATAACCACCGAGAAGTTTCTTGCCATAATAGCTGTCCACATGATTTTCCTCGTCTGCTTCCGGATAAATCGGATAGCCGGTCTCTTCATCAATCTCAATCAGAAAAATACCGCCGGACCAGGAGCCATAAACCATCCACATACGCCCGTCTTTATCATAAAAAACATCCGGGTCAATACAGTTTGGCCAGTTATTATTGTCATAAGACGCTGCTGTATATGGCCTTGGGTCTGTTCCCATCAGTTCTTCGATATTACTTTCCTTAACATCATGATAGCTATAACCAGAGTACAGGAATGTGTCCTCATAGTGATACGGACCTTCAATATCATCTGCTGTTGCAAAGCAGATATTGGATTTCACATAAGAAGATGTGGTGCAGAAATACATCACATATTTTCCCATTTTTTTGTTATAGATGACATCCGGTGCCCACACGGAATAACCACCTTCCTCGTTCTTTCCTACATAAGTAAACGCTGCCGGATCGCCGTCTTCTTCTCCGTCAAAAAGATTGTCAAACAGCTTATTCTCTGCATTGACCCCGGAGGAAAAACCGGTCCAGTTTCTCAGATCTGCAGACTTCGCAGATTCCATATGGGAGCCAAAGATATAGTAAGTGTCATTGTCTTTGATGACAGATGGATCATGCACGGAAGCTCCGGCAGTAAAGCCACCTTTCTTAATCTTGCTCTCAATATCATCTGTGCCTGCTGTTTCTTTTTCGTTTGTCTCATCTGTTGTCTCTGCTGTGCCATCAGTAGCTTCCGCAGCATATATACTCTGTGATCCGAGAAGCATCATTCCTGTCAGCCCCAGAATTATTCCCCATTTTTTTCTCATACCAGTTCTCCTGTTTTCCAAATATTATCCCATCTCAGGTTACGTTAATCTTCGTAAGAAAATATCGGTGCGCCTGTTTTTTCATCCCAGCGGATTTTCATCAGCATGGCATGACGGTTTGGATTGTACAGCGGATTTCCTTCAATCTCTGCTTCTGTTCTCGCATGATAAACCATGATCGGGTTTCCTTCTTCGTCTTCAGTAAAGGAATTATGCCCCGGTCCATAGATTCCTCTGGACTCATCTGTACGAAGAACCGGATAACGTTCTTTTGTCCAGGATTTCGGGTCAAGAAGATCAGAATCTTCATCTGCTGCAAGCATTCCCATGCAATATGCAACACCTGTCTCAGATGCAGAATAAGTAAGATAAATCCTGCCGTTATGATGAATAACTGCCGGTCCTTCATTCACCCAGAACCCAACTCTTTCCCAGTCATAATCTGGTGAAGTAAGAAGCACCTGAACGGTTTTCAGTTTATACGGAGTTTCCATTTCACCAATATAAAGGTTGGAAATCTGCTTGCCGACTCCTACCTTCTCAGCCCATACATAGTAATGTTTTCCCTTGTTTTCAAATACTGTTGCATCCAGAGAGAAAGCTTCAAAAGAAAATTCATCTGCATCCGCACGTCCCATCTTACCTTTCTCTGTCCAGACTCCTGTAAGCGGATCTGTATCTGCACATTCCAACACATATGGGCGGATTGCCCAGACATCATCTTTGTCCCCGCCTGCAAAATAGATATACCATTTACCATCCAGATAATGAAGCTCCGGCGCCCAGATATGTTCGCTCATGATTCCTTCTTTGTGTTTCTCCCAGACTGTCACTTCTTCCGCATCTTTCAGTCCTGCCAGAGTTTCGCTTCTTCTCAGCACAATCCGGTCATAGGCCGGTATGGATGCTGTAAAATAATAGTTTCCATCTGTGTGGCGGTAAACATATGGATCTGCTCTCTGCAGAATCCATGGCTCATTATACTTAAGTTCTTCACTCATTGTATGTCCCCCTGTTTGCTTTTTATTTTAGGTTTATATAAATTATTTTTTATATATTTAAAATTGTACTGCATTTTTCAGAAAATATCAACTATATTTTTTTCTTTTCGTTGCACATTTTTTTCAGATTCGTTATAATTTACCGTAAACGTTACAAAATCATTTTTAACAGAAAGGGAAATCCGTTATGTTATATATTAAAAGTCTGGAGCAGGCGGTCCCTG
>CAJLTE010000163.1 GCA_905209435.1 uncultured Blautia sp.
CATAAAGCCTTTTCAAACACGCTCTAACCCATCCGATATCTATGAATTCTCTCATGCAAGCATGGCTCATTCATGGTTTCCATCCGGGACTTTCATAGTAAAAACACCTTGCAAAATAGTACCAGCTGAATAATTACAAAATTTTTATTTATTTTTGAAGAACTTTATCAGGCAGTCGCGTTATAATTAGAGAACGGACAGGAAGGAGGCTGATAACATTTCACAGGAAGAATATCTGGAATATCTGATTGACCAATACCAGAATCTGATATATTCCATATGTCTGAAATCAGTAGGTAATCCTTTCGATGCAGAAGACCTCACTCAGGAGGTATTCCTGTCTGCCTACAAAAGTCTCGCCCACTTCGATGGGCTTTATGAAAAAGCCTGGCTTAGCAAAATTGCAGTACGCAAATGCCTTGATTTCCTAAAAGCTGCCGGACGCCGTTCAATTCCAACGGAAGATATTTATTTCTCACAGCTTCCTGATCTGGAGAATCATTCTTCCCCAGAGGAACAGTATCTGCAGTCTGATTCGGAACAGCAGGTATTTCGGATATGCAGCAGCCTGAAAAGTCCTTACAAGGAAATTGCCATTGCTCATTTCTGTAAACAGATGTCCGTAACAGAAATATCGCAAAAAGAAGGCAAAAACCCTAAGACCATTCAGACACAGCTATATCGTGCAAAAAACATGTTGAAAAAAATGTTGGCAGAAAGGAGCGATTAAATGCATATCAATAGTAATGACCTGAATAATTTTCAAAATGAAGAGATGAACACTGATGAAATCATTGCATTTCTGGAACATATGAATCACTGCGACTACTGTCTTAACCAGCTTGTGGACGAATATACAGATCATGCATCCTCAGCTCCTGCCTATCTGAAAGGAACAATTATGGAACGTGTTACAGCTCCTGATATTCAGATACAGAAAACAGCAGCGGATGCTACCTATAAAATGCGGTTTTTCTATGAAGGGCTCCGCACTGTAGTCGGAGTCGTACTTGCACTGGTTATGTTGTTCAGCCTTGGGCAAATGGACTTCGTCTCGCCTCAGCTTCCGCAGTCCACAGCCAAATCATCTGAAACGCGCCGGGAAATTAGAACTTCATTACGTAATTTTTCAAATGGAATTACAGATGGAATCTCTGATGCTCCCCAGAAAGTTGTCAACTACATTAATTCTATTTCAAATACAATAACAAACGGAGGTAACTAACATGCAAAAACAAAAAAAAGGATTCCTGCTTTTTATCTCTTCCCTGATTCCTGGTGCGGGAGAAATGTATATGGGATTCTTTAAGCAGGGAATCAGCATTATGACTCTATTCTGGGCTATTATCGCAATTGCAGGAGGGCTTAATATCTCCTCTCTGGTTATCTTTCTTCCTGTATTATGGTTCTACAGTTTCTTCCATGTTCATAACTTGAAAGAACTGCCGGAAGAAGAATTTTACGCGATAGAGGATAACTATATTCTGCATCTTGACCGTATATTTCAGAATAATATCAGGCTCTCGCAAAAACATATTAAAATTGCGGCAATTCTCCTGATTGTTTTCGGAGTTGCTGTTTTCTGGAATGGTTTCCGTGATCTGCTCTTCTGGATTTTACCAAATTCTCTGGCTATTATTATACAGGATATCATGTACCAGATTCCTTCTGTTATCATTGGAATTCTGATCATCGTTGCCGGTTATCAGCTTCTTACAGGAAAAATCAAAAGCATCTCTCCTGACGAAAAAGCTGATTGTAAAAAAGATGTGTCAGAACATTATTGGCAGCCATATCGTCCTTATCAACAGCCTGTTGATAACAGCGCTCCACAAATGAATACAAAATCAGCACCTGCCTCAACAGTGTCTTCAACAACACAGCCAGACCAGAATGCGGATAATGTAATAAAGAATACCGATATCAAAATTTCGGATACTACTTCAGTTCAACCATTCATTACTGCTGAGCCAGACAATAATTCTGCAAAATAGAGTAACTATTCCAATAAAAGTCAGGTATCTGCCACATAATATTTCTAATAACTTTACCGCCGATAAATTTATTTTATCGGCGGTATTTTTATTGAGATTTCTCCAAAAGCCAGCTTACTCTGAGTGCCATCAGTCTCCTGAACCAGCAATTTCCCATCTGGACAAATCGCTAATGCTCTGGCACTTCTGCTGCTTTTATTATCTGTAATTGTAATTTCATTTCCCGGAACAATATTATGTTCCACGTATTCTTCTGACAATTTCAATTCCCGGGTTTCTTCCAGAAGATAGTTCACAATCTGCGCTGCAAGGCGGTTCCTGTCCGCAGTTCTGGAGGATTGTTCATCTTCGTAGATTCCTCCGGCAATTTCCTGAAGCTCTTTGGGGAATTGTTCCTGCTCAACGTACAGGTTCAGCCCAATTCCTACAATTGCAAATTCTATATTTCCACTTTCAAAATCTGTGACCGCCTCTGTAAGAATACCACAAACCTTACGGTTATCCTTGTACAGGTCATTTACCCATTTAATTCCAAGTTTTACACCGCATACTTCTTTCACAGCCTTATACACTGCAGTAGCTGCTGCAGTAGTGATCAGAAGACTGCCCTCCAGTGTCCCCTTCGGTTCCAGAATAACACTGAGATAAATCCCACTGCCTTTAGGAGAATAAAACTCCCTGCCTCTTCGTCCTCTTCCTGCTGTCTGCTCCATGGCAACAACAAAAGAGCCGTGTCCAGCCATTCCGCTCACAGCCAGCTGCCTGGCCTCCAGATTGGTAGAGCTGATTGCATCAAATATTTTTATCTCAACCTGTGGATCCTCCAGAAAAAGTCTGATTCCCTCTGCTGAAATCAGATTACTCTCTCTTGCAAGCATATATCCCTTATTCGGTCCGGCCTCAATGGGGTATCCTTCCTGGCGCAGACTGTTCACAGCTTTCCAAACTGCGGCTCGTGTACAGGAAAGCTCCCTGCCAATATCCTCGCCAGATAAAGTTTCACCTTTATGCTGTTCTAATAACTCCAAAAGTCTGGATTTAACCGTCATGCTTTTATCCTTCATAATTCTCCAGGGCTTTTCTTAAAAAATCCCGGTATTCTTTTCGCACATTCTCCGGTGAAATCACTCTCACGCTATTTCCAAGGGCAGCAAGCCAGCCATAAAACTGTGTACTTACATTCACCTGTACCCTGGTGACGGAGTGCTCATTGTCCTTGGACATGATCATAATATCCTGCCCAAATCGATCAATCATTACACCCACAAGATGGTTCTCAAATTCCAGATTAACTTTCTCTTCACGGCCTCCAAACATTCCAAAAGTACCGGCAGCAAATCTGGCACTGTCAAATTTCCGGAAGAGTTCGGCACCATTTCTTGCTTCATTCTCTGTAAGGATCTTCAACATTTTGTCTACGCGGTAATGCTTCACAATGCCACTCTTCTCATCGACTCCTATCAGATAATAATTACCATCCTGCCATATCATCTGCCATGGACTGATCTGATAGCGAGCTCCACCTTTCTTCAAATGTTTCTCCTTGGACACCGTCCATTCTGTATACTGGAAGCTGATCTGTCTGTTCTGTGAAATTGCTCTGTGTATCTCATCTACATTATAATAAATGCTCTCGTTTGTATTCTTCACCTGATCCAGTACGATTGCCTGCCGCTGCAGGTCTTTGGCCTGATAAATACTGGTAAGGTGCTCCAATTTCTGGATCAACTGCCGCGATTTCCCAACAGTAAGAAATCTGGAAAACTGAACAGCATCTACAAGAAGCTTCAGCTCTGCAGTCTCAAACTCACGGCTTGCAAGATAAAAACCTGACGGTCTCTCTCTTCGATTCATAATATCCATTCCGAACACACGCAAAGTCTCTATATCGTCATATATCGTCTTCCGCTCTGCATGAATTCCCAGACTCTCCAGATAGGAAATCAGATCTTTCACACTCATGGGATGTGCCTCATCTGTTTTCTCAGAAAAGACTCGCATAAGATATAAAATTTTCAGTTTCTGCTGGAAAGATTTTGGCATATCCTTACTCCTATTTATCTGTCAATACCGCTACGACTCCAGAATATAATACCATAAAAGCAAAGAGCAGAGCAATAAGATCTGCACCATGAAAATCATAATTAAAGATCATAGCTCCCCCGATCATGAGCTCCAACGTAATAAAAAGCCCCAGTATCATGGCTGTGCTCCCGGAAAATTTCCTGCCGCGGCTCTCCCGTGTATCCTCCATATATCCCTCTGCAAGGGCAGCTCTTCTGCTGTTAATATTTCTGCCTGATTTCCACATAATATCTCCTCCGTTTCCCAA
>CAJLTE010000164.1 GCA_905209435.1 uncultured Blautia sp.
AATCTTCCACAAATTGTGACGCACATCTTGCAGAAAGCCTTTTTCAAACACGCTCCAGGTGAATGAAAAAAGAATCAATAACTCATTTTTTTTGCAAAGAGGTAGACGAATGGGGAAAAATCTGCTAAACTACAGACAATGGAAATAGTTAAGGTGTTTCCAAAGATAGGAGGAATTTTATCATGTATGAGTTAGTTAATGCAACAGAAATGCTGAAAAAAGCAAAAGCTGGACATTATGCAGTAGGTCAGTTCAATATCAACAACCTTGAGTGGACAAAGGCTATCCTGCTTACAGCACAGGAACTGAACTCCCCGGTTATTCTGGGCGTTTCCGAAGGCGCTGGTAAGTACATGGCTGGTTATAAGACCGTTGTTGGAATGGTTAAAGGTATGATGGAAGAGCAGAAGATCACTGTTCCGGTTGCACTTCACCTGGATCACGGTTCATATGAAGGATGCCTGAAATGTGTTGAGGCTGGATTCTCATCCATCATGTTCGACGGTTCTCATTACCCGATCGAAGAGAACGTTGCTAAGACTAAAGAACTGGTTAAGATCACAAGAGAGCATGGAATGTCCTTAGAGGCAGAGGTTGGCTCCATCGGTGGTGAGGAAGATGGCGTTATCGGTATGGGCGAGTGCGCAGATCCTAAGGAATGCAAGATGATCGCTGATCTTGGTATCGATTTCCTGGCAGCAGGCATCGGTAACATTCATGGTAAATATCCGGCTAACTGGAAGGGCTTAAGCTTTGAGACTCTGGATGCAATCCAGCAGCTTACAGGTGATATGCCGTTAGTACTTCACGGTGGTACAGGTATTCCTACAGACATGATCAAGAAAGCTATCGACCTTGGAGTTTCCAAGATCAATGTTAACACAGAGTGCCAGCTTTCTTTTGCAGAAGCTACACGTAAATACATCGAGGAAGGCAAAGATCAGCAGGGTAAAGGATATGACCCACGTAAGCTTCTTGCACCTGGCTTCGATGCAATCAAGGCTACTGTTAAAGAGAAAATGGAAATCTTCGGATCCGTTGGAAAAGCCTGAATATGATTTTTCTCCGCACATGCGGAAAGAGAAAGGGGACTGCGCAAGCAGTCCTCTTTTGCATATATGAGATGTTTCACAGACTGCTTTTTCCAATAGGTTCTGGCTTGTGACCCGAATTATTATTCAAAGTCTGGATCTGATAAAAATTGTAATGTTTTGTACAAGTTGCGACAAAATGTCCATATTCAAATATCACTCTCTAAAAAAATGAACATGTTTCTTGATTTTTTATCATGGTTTTTTAACAGAAAAATCAGTATTATATAAACATCTTAAGAAACGGTTCTCAAAGAAAAGGAGAGTAAAATTATGAAGATGAGAAAAATCGCAGCAATGGGACTTAGCGCAGTTATGGCAGCTTCTATGGTACCGGCATTACCGGTTATGGCTGATGATGCAGCTGGAAAGGTTTACTACTTAAACTTCAAACCAGAGCAGGATGAAGCATGGCAGAACCTGGCAGCAAAATATACAGAAGAGACAGGCGTTCCGGTAACAGTTGTTACAGCAGCTTCCGGACAGTATGAGACCACACTTCAGTCTGAGATGGCTAAGAGCGATGCTCCTACACTTTTCCAGGTAAATGGACCAGTAGGACTTAAGAACTGGAAGGATTATTGCTATGATCTGTCCGGATCTGATATCTACTCACAGCTTACATCTGATGCTTACACTGTAAAAGACGGTGATGCAGTTGATGGTATTGCATACGTAATCGAGTCCTATGGACTGATCGTAAACAAAACCTTACTGGAAAAAGCAGGCTACACAGTAGATGACATCAAGAGCTTTGATGATCTGAAGAAGGTTGCGGATGACATCCAGGCAAGAAAAGATGAGCTTGGAGTGAAAGGTGCTTTCACAAGCGCTGGTATGGACGGATCCTCTGACTGGAGATTCAAAACACACCTTGCAAACCTTCCAATCTACTATGAGTATCAGGCAGATGGCATCGATGATACAGATGCAATCAAGGGAACATACCTTGATAACTATAAGAACGTATTTGATCTTTATATTACAGATTCTACCTGCGATGGAGCAGAGCTTTCTGCTAAGACAGCAGATGACTCCCGTAACGAGTTCATCAACGGAGATGCAGTATTCTATCAGAATGGTTCCTGGGAATATGGCGAACTGTCCAAGACATACAGTGATGACGAGTTGGCTATGATCCCGATTTACTTCGGTGTTGATGATGAGAATGAAGGCCTTGCAACCGGTACAGAGAACTTCTGGTGTGTAAACAAAGAAGCTTCCGAGGAAGATATTCAGGCAACACTTGATTTCATGAACTGGTGTGTAACTTCTGAGGATGGAACAAAGGCTATGTCAGAAGATATGGGCTTCACAATTCCTTTCAAAACAGCACAGGAATCCACAAACGTATTTGTAAAACAGGATGCAGAGTATACAGCAGCTGGTCTTACACCTGTATCATGGAACTTCACAACAATGCCATCTGAAGAGTGGAAGAACGGTCTTGGTACAGCACTTACATTATATGCAGCAGGAAGCGGTTCCTGGGATGATGTAGTTTCCGCATTCGTTGACAATTGGGCAACTGAGAAAGCTCTTTCCGAATAATCGTAACAGGTAATAAATTTCTTTCCAACAGCATATAATATGTCCGGAAGAAATTCAGGACATAATATAGAATGGTGAACAGGGTGGGGAGGCGAAATACAGCCTCCCCATTTTAATGGGAAAATGATGTAATGTTTTGGGGTGGCGGATAACCTTCCGCAAAGGTGTCATAACAGGAAAAGGAGGAGTGAAAAATGGTAGGAAAATCTCTGAAAAAATGGTGGCCGGTATTTGTTCTGCCAACATTGGCTGCATTTATTATCGGTTTCTTATGGCCGTTTATCTGGGGTATTTATCTTTCATTTTGTAAATTTTCAACTGTAAAAGATGTAGTCTGGGTTGGACTTTCCAACTACCAGAAAATTTTTATCGGCGGTGACTTCAGTCATGCATTCTGGCTGACCGTTGTATTCGCATTTGTTTCCAGTATTCTGATCAATGTGCTGGCATTTTCCATTGCACTGGCTTTGACAAAAGGATTCAAAGGAACAAACGTGTTCCGTACTGTATTCTTCATGCCGAACCTGATCGGTGGTATTGTACTTGGTTATATCTGGCAGACACTGTTAAACGGTCTGCTTTCCATGTGGGGACAGCCTCTTCTGAAGTTGTCTGCAACAAATGGTTTTATTGGAATGATCATTCTGTTGTTATGGCAGCAGATTGGATATATGATGATCATTTATGTGGCTGGTCTTAATAACGTATCTCCGGATCTGATTGAGGCCGCACAGATTGATGGCGCAACCGCAACACAGATCCTGTTTAAAATCAAGATTCCGATGATCATGCCATCTGTTACAATTTGTACATTCCTTACTCTTACAAACGGATTCAAGATGTTCGACCAGAACCTTTCCCTTACAGGCGGAGATCCTGGAAAACAGTCACAGTTACTGGCACTGAACATTTACGATACATTCTACGGACGAAGTGGTCCTGCATGGAAGGGGATCGGTCAGGCAAAAGCAGTTGTATTCTTTGTACTGGTTGTTGCGATCGCATTGATCCAGCTTCGTGCAACATCATCTAAGGAGGTGCAGGCATAATGGCAGATAAGAAAAAAAGTATTATCCCAACTATAATTCTTTCCGTAATTTCAATTATCTGGATCTACCCGATTGTTATGATCCTGTTTAACTCCTTAAAAGTGGAGTCCGCAATTACTACATCTGGTGTTTTCCAGTTTCCTACATCTGAGACCTGGAACGGAATCCAGAACTTTATAGCCAGCGTCACACAGATGGATTTCCTGAAATCCTTCTGGTACAGCCTTGTGATCTCAGTTATGTCTGTTGTTTTGATTCTGCTTTGTTGCTCTATGTGCGCATGGTACATTGTACGTGTAAACGGCTTGCTTTCCAAGGTTCTGTATTACCTTTGCGTATTCAGTATGGTTGTTCCTTTCCAGATGGTTATGTTTACCCTGGCAAAAACAGCAGATACTTTGAAACTGAATAATCCATACACCATTTGCATTGTTTACCTTGGATTTGGTGCCGGACTTGCAGTATTTATGTTTACCGGTTTTGTAAAAGGAAGCCCGCTGGAAATTGAGGAAGCTGCCATGATTGATGGATGCAGTCCTCTGCAGGTTTTCTTTAAGATCTTGATTCCGATTTTGAAACCAACCATTATCTCTACTGCAATTCTGGAGCTGATGTGGGTATGGAACGATTA
>CAJLTE010000165.1 GCA_905209435.1 uncultured Blautia sp.
AACCCGGATAATAACTGTACTTCATACTTAACATTATCCTTTCTTAGTTGTTCAGGTAAATAGTGATAATCATTTAATTCTTTGTCTTTTTTTTAACGATATATAGACAAAAATATAAATCAAGTCTAATACGATTACTTTTTATATCTTTGTTGAGACATAGAAAATAAAAGAGTTTGCACACCCTTCCTCCGCAATTAAAGGAGTGTATCAGCTCGATTTCCGACATATATTATAGCATATTGACAACAATTTAACAAGAGCTTTTTGATATTTTTTGATTAAAAACATCATAATTTCTTTTATTTTGAATCAGTTCTGTGAAACATCTGTTAAACAGATGAAGTTATCCACTTTCCTGTTTACTCATGATCAGAATTTAAAAATCTGTCTTTTTTTATCACATCAGTCAGAATTCATTTGCCTCCGCCGCAATGTGTAATTCTGACTGATGTATAATATAATAAAAAGGAGTAAACAGTTACAACTTTTCTGTCTATTAATCAAGATTAATCTGAGCAATGATGTCTTTCAGTGCATCTGCACTCTTCTTAAGCTGTTCAATTTCAGCTTTGTTCATTCTCATCGGCACTTTACCCTGTACACCGTTTGGTCCTACCAGAGTTAAAGTACTTAAGCATACATCTTCGATTCCGTATTCTCCATGCATCATAGTAGATACTGTGGAAATAGATTCAGAAGAAGATACCAGCAAGCTGCAGAGCTTGCATACAGAAGAAGATACTGCATAGAAAGTTGCGCCCTTCTTGGAGATGATCTCACCGCCGGATTTCTGTACGTACTGAAGCATTGCTTCCTTATCGATCGGCTGGATATCTTTTCCGAGTTTCTTCTCTAATTCATAATATTCATCTACGCTGACACCTGAGATATAGGCACCTGTCCATGGGATAAATGATGTATCTCCATGCTCACCGAATACATAGGCATGGATGTTGCTCTGTGCAATCTGGAAATGCTCGGATAATCCGCAACGCAGACGTGCAGAGTCAAGGATTGTACCGGAACCAAGGATCTGATTCTCCGGAAGTCCGGAAATTTTTGTAAATACATAAGTCATGATATCGACCGGATTGCTTACGATCAGGTAAAGAGCATTCGGTGCTGCCTTTACGATCTCCGGTGTGATGGACTTAAGGATATTTACGTTTGTCTGTGTAAGTTCAAGTCTTGTCTGTCCCGGTTTACGTGCAATACCGGATGTGATGATAACGATGTCAGAATCCCTGGCATCTTCATAATCTCCGGCAATGATAGAGATCGGATCTCTGAAGCAGGTTCCCTGGATGATATCCAGAACTTCGCCTTCTGCTTTCTGTTTATTGATATCGATCAGAACGATCTCAGAAGCAATGTCCTGGCTTGATAAAGTATACGCGATGGTAGATCCGACGCTGCCGGCACCAATGATAGTAATTTTACTGCTCATAATTTTAATACTCCTTTTCTCCTAACAAAATTGATGCCTTAATGATAACACATTGTCAAAAAATTGACAAGAGTTTTTGTACAGAAACCTGAACAATTTTTTATTTCAAATTTTTGTATTGGAGCATAAAATTGTTTGTAAGTTTGATATAATTTTCACATTTTCTGAACAGACAGGAGCTAAAATCATCTGTTTTGACATCTGTCAGGTACAGTATCTGAACCCTTTGTCTGTCAGAATACGTGCAAAGATCAGTCCCAGCGGCAATGAGGCAATAATAAGAATCGCAGATGCAAACCAGGATGCAGCTACCGATAATGACATGATTCCAAGATTATAAAATCCTCTGTACAAATACAGACCCGGAACCATGATGACGATTGACGGAACTGTTACAGATATCCTTGGATATCCAACTTTATTTTTCAGCAGAGACGCCAGAAGTCCCGCAGTAAGTGCACCGATAAATGCGGCAGCTGCAGGAGGAATATTGGCAAGATCCACCAGTTCCAGTCTCAACGTGTTTGCCACTGCTCCTATTCCTGCTGCTGCAACTGCCAGACGTACCGGGCTGTTAAACATAATGGAGAATCCAAATACTCCGCAAAAGCTGGCAAGAATCCGGAATAAGACCCATTGTTCTGCAGACAATGACAACTTCATAAAATCTACAGGTTTCAGATGCAGGATCAGAGCCATGATCCACGCTGACATAGTTGCTACCAGAATAATGATCAGAGCATACGTCAGACGTTCCATTCCGGAACGCATATCCAGTTTTGCAAGGTCAATACCACTGGTAATAAATGGAAATCCCGGTATGATGAAAAGCATGGCGCAGATATATCCAGCCTCATGCTGAACAGAAATCCCAAACAGTATTTCTCCGAGTTTGAGCATGCCTGCATATGCAAAACACGCCAGGGATACAGAGGATACAATACATAAGAATAATGTAAAATGATGTTTTGTCAGTTTACAGCGCAGGTAATTTCCGATCCCTGCACCCACAAATGCACAGAACATCTCGATCGGACCGCCTCCCAGCAGAAAGGTAAATCCACAGCATGCGATTGCTGCTGCAAGTCCCAGTGCAGGCGGGGAATAGAGACCATGTGTTTTTTCAATATTATCAAGGAAAGTATGCAGCTGTTCCCCTGACATATGTTTTCCTTCTGTTTCAAAGTTCCGAATAAAGTGTTCCAGACGGTTTAACTTTAAGGTATTTACTCCGGTATTGGTTAAGCACAGTGACTGGGTAAAGCCTTCTTTTCCGTCATAGCATGTATATTCAATAGACATCAGACCAATATCTGCTGTGCATGTAATGCCAAGTGCTTCTGCCAATGTGTTCATGGAACTTCTTACTCTCCATGCTCCGGTACCGCATGAAAGAAACATAATCCCCACACGGCCGATAATGGATGCTTTCTCTGAGATACTGGCGTCTACAACAGGGATATTTTCCCCGTTTTCATCTGTGTACTCATGCCAGGCAACATCCATATGATTTTTTTTGATCACTTCCTGTGGCAATTTTCTCACTTCCTCATTCCATATTGTCAAGCGGATAAAATCATCCGCTTCGCTACTTGCTCATATTAAAGCTGCAGGCTGTCATTTCCTGCTTTCTCCATCATTTTTTCCCTGCATGCCAGTACGATTCCGTCAATCTCATCTAAATGCTGAAGCATTTTTTTCTCAAATTCATGGATTGGAAGGAGAATACCAATTTCATCATAAGGTTTATCCGGACTCTCTTTCTTCAGGCCGGTTTCCTGTCCATAATATACCATGGCTCTCGGAGCTTCTTCCTGAATTTTCTGGAAGGCATCCCATACAACTGCATATGCCTGTGCTTCGGTCAGACCAAGTTTACAGGTATCCGGAAGCGCATAAAGAGCCAGAACTCCTCGTTTGCGGTTGTCTTTCTCTTCTGTAATGTTCAGACCGTCTGTATAGGTACGGACAAGGTCATATCCGTCTGCAAGATATAAGGCAGATCTTGGAGCACATTCATGGTTTTCGTAGGTTTCTTTAAATTTCGCATATTCTCTGGCGGAGACCTTTTCTCCAGGAAGAAGTTCTCCTGCAGCATCTGTGAGAAGAACCGGGTTCTTTCCTGCTTTTCCATGGAATTTTTTCGGGATCAGATAAGCCTCCCTTAACAGGTCAAACATACTCCTTCCACATAGTTCCAACAGCAATGCACTGATGTCACTATTCTCATATGCATGAAACAGTACCTGCAGGAAATGATCTCTGTCATTATCTGTGAGACGATGATCATCATCTATATGGTCATAAAAAACTCCGCTTAATCGTCCGGATGCCTCCGATGAAGCCAGAATTTTAGAAAAAATTGCTTCCACTGCTTCTTCTCTCGGCAAAACTGTACTCATAATCAACTTCCCCTTTCTGATAATGTTAGATTCTTTTTTCTCGGTTCTCATTATAGTCTTGCTTTTTGTAATGTCAATGTGAAAAGAGGGGATTTACTGATATCAATTTTGTATAAAGAAAAGCTAAAAATTATATAACAAAAAGGAACATATCTTCTAACGTTTAATTACATTTTCAGATATGTTCCTTCGGATTTCATTTATAAATATTACCGGATATGATTAATTTACAGGTGTCACCTTAACAGTTCCAGTTGGATTTACAAACATACCCATTATCTCACCCTCCCTCTTTATTATTGATAGCTTTTCAGTCTTCTTATACAGCATCTTATAACCTCCTTGATAAATATGTTCAGGAGTTTCTGTCTTTTAGAAAATTCCTGCTAAAAATAAATAGCGAAAATTAAAGCATGACTTTTCTGAAAGAACAGATTCATGATCTGTATATGAATT
>CAJLTE010000166.1 GCA_905209435.1 uncultured Blautia sp.
ACAGAGAACCATCTCCGAAGATGCAGGAAGTGAAATTCAATTATCAGAATATTACTGCAGAAGTAACAGCAGATACAGTAAAAGTGATTAACAAGAATCTGTTTGTAAACACAAATACTTTTGACTGTAAGGTAACACTTGCAAAGAATGGAAAAGTGATTCGTACAGAAGCACTGAAAACAGCAGTTGAGCCATTGAGTGAGGAAGAATATAAACTGCCTTTTGAAAAGGCTGAGGCAGCCGGAGAATATACAATTACTGTTTCCTTCCATCTGAAAGAGGAAGAGATATGGGCACCTGCAGGCCATGAGATTGCGTTTGGACAGTATGTATATCAGGTGAAAGAGGATGTTCTGGATGGAAAATCAGATTCAGCAGAAACAGCGATTACAGCGGAAAAAGATGTATGTGTATCAGATGCGTTTGTAAAGAAGCCACAGATCATCCGAAGCACACACAACATTGGTGTCCGCGGCGAGCACTTTGAAGTAATGTTCTCCGTCCTCAATGGTGGTCTGGTTTCTTACAAATATGCGGGCAAAGAGATGATCGAGGCAATCCCGAAACCAAACTTCTGGCGTGCACCAACAGATAATGACTGTGGGAATCTTATGCAGATGCGCTACGCACAGTGGAAAATTGCCAGCATGTATTTAAGCCACAAAGAATACAGAAAAGGTGCATATGGCCCATCCAATTTACCACAGGCAGAAGAAACAGACCACTCTGTAAAAGTAACATTTACCTATCTGATGCCAACCACACCAGCCAGTGAGTGTCAGCTCACCTACGAAGTATTCGGTGATGGAAAAGTGAAGACAACTTTAACTTATGATCCTGTAAAAGAACTTGGTGATATGCCGGAATTTGGGGTGATTTTCAAATTCAATGCAGATTATGACAATGTTCAGTGGTATGGACTGGGCGAAGCTGAGACCTATGCAGATCGCAAAAAAGGTGCAAAACTGGGCATTTACCAGAATAAAATTGTGGACAACATAGCAAGATACATGGTACCGCAGGAATGTGGAGCAAAAGAGGAAGTACGCTGGGCGAAAGTCACAGATCGCAAGGGCAGAGGAATGTACTTTGAAATGGATGGAGAATCAATGATGTTCTCTGCACTCCCATACACTCCACATGAGATGGAAAATGCTATGCATCCATACGAACTCCCACAGATTCATTACACAGTAGTACGCGTAGCCAAAGGCCAGATGGGAATCGGCGGTGACGACAGCTGGGGAGCATATACCCATCCGGAATATCTGCTGAATGCAGACGGAAAGATGGAATTCTCCTTTAGCTTTAAAGGAATCTAATATAGTTTATTTATTTTGAAAAGGGGCTGTTTCAGACAGTCCCTTTAACTATTATAGATAAATAGACAACAAAAAATGATATTTATAGCATTGAAAATGTGATATGATATACAAGTAGATTTTGATTTATAATGCAGGGTGAAAACGTGGGTATTATAGTGGTTTAACGATTCTCAAAAGTCGGCGATCGATAATGAAAAGGAGTAACATTAAATGATAGATATATATACAAATAAGATTAATTCAAAAGACTGGATACTTCAAAACGACCTGTACTTTAATCTGAACACAGGTAATGAAGAAATGTCACAAAAAGAAATTGATTTAATCTGGCAAATAGATGAGGCAAAGCTGACTCCGGACAAGCATATAGAAACAAAATATGGATTGGGTACAATACGTAATTTATCATCAGGCTGCAAGACACTGATAAATATTGTAAAACACCCTGATAAGGTGGTAAATGTCGAGGAATGTGGTCCGAATGTGTTAAGGATCATTTTTACTATGGAAAATATAAAGATTTATATGTCAAGACCGACACTTTTTGATATCCCGGACAATGCAAAAATCCGATTTAATAATTCTGATATAGTTATCGGCGGGAGAGGCTATAATGCCTGGTGGAGTAAGGAGTATGAAAGGAGAGAAGCAGATGATTTATAAGAACATTACTTTTAAAGCAGATCCATTTTCATACGACTTGGAATTTGAGGATAGAATTACTCTTGTTGGCGGAGACAGCGGTACCGGTAAAACAGTCCTTTATGAAATGCTGGAAGATATAAGACTAACAGACGAATACAAGGCTATAAAATTATTTAACTATAAATCAGATGATTTTTTAAAAGCAATAAAACAGTGCCGGGATAGTTTCATTGTGGTAGATAATGCAGATTACTTGATTAATGATGATATCAGGAGATTCATTAATTTTGAGTTCTCAAATCAGTATATGCTTTTTCTGCGAAATTGTGACGGACTCAATGTATCTGATAAAAGTTTTAAGGTGCTGAAGTTTGATAACAACAGAATAACACTGGAAGAGGAGCTGTGATATGAGATATTTATGGACGGAGGATACTGGTGCAGGGCTTCACTTCTGGAAATTAGTTAACAAGTTTTTCTTTGATAATGAGCTTGTAGTCGAAAGTAAAGGAAGCAATCAGGGATTACTGGATGCGGTAATAGACTTGGACATTAAAGATGACGATAAATACTACGTTGCATTTGATTATGTGGTTGATAATCAGGATATTCGTAACAAGTATCGTATGTTGAAATTAATAACAGATAAGTCGGAAGGAAAAATTGTAATTCTGGATATGATTTGTTTTGAATATCTGATTCTTGCATTTGACAAGCTAATAGCATGGACAGGCACCGGAAAGACAGATAAAATCAAAATTCGTGAAGAAGTCTTGGCAGCAGTTGAAAATCATAGAATCAATTTATCAAAGATTGATGACGAGAAGACATTGCAGTATATAGCATGTTTTAAAAGATATTCTACAGAACGAGTGATGAAGTCATTGGCAGGCGAATTTACACAAAATGAAAAGTGGTCTGTTAAAGGGACTCTTATGGGTGAATGCTGGTATAAAAATTGCTGTGTGTCGGAGCATCCAGATAGTCTTAGATGTGGTAAGCCTGAGATTGAGGATGGGGATGAGAAGATGAGGATGCTGATACAGTCTGAGAAGGTGCAAAATGTGATTTGCAAAGTTGCAGATTAGAGTAGGATTTAATAAAAGTGAAGATTTGAAAACTGTACGAAAAGGGAGAAATTATCTTATGTATCAGGCAGATGAAAAACGTTATGAAACTATGAAATACCACCGCTGTGGTGCCAGTGGGCTGATGCTGCCGGAGTTATCTCTGGGGTTATGGCATAATTTCGGAGACACCGGTGTTTATGAGAATATGAAGCAGATGTGCTTCACAGCATTTGATAATGGAATTACACATTTTGACCTTGCAAACAACTATGGCCCACAGCCTGGAAGTGCGGAGGAAAATTTTGGGAAAATCCTGAGAGAGGAATTTTCTGCATACAGAGATGAGCTGATCGTCAGCACAAAGGCGGGCTATGATATGTGGCCGGGACCTTATGGAAACTGGGGAAGCCGTAAGTATCTGATCGCCAGTCTTGACCAGAGCCTGAAACGTCTTGGCCTAGATTATGTAGATATCTTTTATCATCATAGAATGGATCCGGAGACGCCTCTGGAGGAGACCATGGAGGCTCTTGCACAAATTGTCAGAAGCGGAAAGGCATTGTATGTTGGAATCTCCAACTATGATGGTGAGACAATGAAACGCGCTGCAGATATTCTGGAAGAACTGCATTGTCCGTTTATCATTAATCAGAACAGATATAATATCTTTAACCGTACCATCGAGACAAATGGCCTGAAACAGGCTGCAGCAGAGAGGAAAAAGGGAATTATTGCATTTAGCCCGTTATCCCAGGGAATGCTCACAGACCGATATCTGAATGGAATTCCAAAGGACAGCCGTGTCAACACAGACGGACGTTTTCTCCATGCAGATCAGTTCAGTGAGGAACGTCTTAACAGTATCCGCAGTCTGAATGCAATTGCAGCAGAGAGAGGGGAAAGTCTTGCTCAGATGGCACTGAAATGGATTCTCCGCGACGGAATCGTAACCAGCGTTCTCATCGGGGCATCCCGTCCGCAGCAGATTCTTGAGAACCTGAAAGTGCTTGACAGTGCACCGTTTAGTGAAGAGGAATTAAAGAAGATTGATGAGTGTTCACTGGCATTATAATAAACATCCACTTGACAGACTGTTTTCTTAAATGATATGAAAGAGTAATGTAATCTGAATTGCATTATTTTCTGGAATTATCAGCGAATAACAGATATGCGGAAAGGAAAATTATGATTATTTATCACGAAAGTTCAAAGACATTCCATTTATACAACAATAACATCAGTTATATTATG
>CAJLTE010000167.1 GCA_905209435.1 uncultured Blautia sp.
ATAATACCGGAACTCCTGTTTCCAGTGATACTGATGCAATACCTTTGGAAACCTCGTTGCATACATAATCATAATGACTGGTATTTCCACGAATCACAGCACCTACGCAGATAACCGCATCATACTTTCCACTTTTTGCCATTTTAGACGCGATCAGTGGGATTTCAAAAGCACCTGGTACCCACGCTACCTGGATGTCCTCTTCTTTTACATTGTGACGTGTCAGCCCATCCATGGCACCACTTACCAGCTTGGAAGTTATAAATTCATTGAAGCGGGCTGCTACAATTCCTACTTTCATTCCATCTGATACTAATTTTCCTTCTAATGTTTTCATTTTTTCTGGTCCTTTCATCTGTAAATTTATATTTTTTAACCTGTACAGGTTTTTATATACGGTAAATTTTATTTTCGGGAACGTTATCGTTATATATGAAAATCCCCGCTGTATTTAATACTTCAGAATATGTCCCATTCGTAATTGTTTTGTCTTAAGATAACGCAGATCATACGCTGTGGCATTCATCTGTATCGGAACTCTCTGTTTGATCCTGATGCCAAATTCTTCCAACTGATAAACTTTATCCGGGTTATTTGTCAGCAGCCTCAGCTCTTTTACCCCAAGATTTCTCAGAATCTGCGCACCAATGTAGTATTCTCTTTCGTCTCCGGCAAATCCAAGTGCCAGATTCGCTTCGAGTGTATCCATTCCCTGTTCCTGAAGTTCATAGGCACGAAGTTTATTGATCAGTCCGATTCCTCTTCCTTCCTGTCTCATATAAAGGAGTATCCCTCTGCCTTCTTCCTCAATCTGGGCCATCGCCGCTGCAAACTGCTGTCCGCAGTCACAACGCTGTGATCCAAAAACGTCTCCTGTCAGGCACTCTGAATGCACACGGCACAGAACGTTTTCTCCATCTCCGATTTCACCTTTTACCAGTGCTACATGATGTTCCCCATTCAGGCGGTTTACAAATCCATACGCCATAAACTCTCCGTATCTGGTCGGCATTTTTGTGGTCGTCACGCGATCCACCAGAATATCATGGCATTTACGGTAATTCTGAATATCTTTAATTGTTATGAATTTAAGATTCCACTTTCCGGCAAGTTCCCGTAACTCAGAAGTCCGCATCATAGTGCCGTCTTCTCTCATAATTTCACAGCACAGCCCGCACTGTTTTAACCCTGCAAGTCTGCACAGGTCTACAGTTGCCTCTGTATGTCCGTTTCTTTCCAGAACACCGTTCTTCTTCGCCAGAAGTGGAAACATATGTCCGGGGCGTCTGAAATCTTCGGGTTTTGCATTCTCATCCACACATTTCATGGCAGTAACAGAACGTTCTGCCGCAGAGATTCCTGTAGTGGTGCTGATATGGTCTACGGAAACAGTAAAAGCAGTTTCGTGATTATCTGAATTTTCTGCTACCATCTGCGGGAACTGCAGTTTTCTTACATATTCCTCAGACATTGGCATACAGATAAGTCCTTTTCCGTGAGTTGCCATAAAGTTAATATTTTCTGTTGTGGCAAACTCTGCTGCACAGATAAAATCTCCTTCATTCTCTCTGTCCGGATCATCCGTTACCAGAATAATTTTTCCATTCCGAAGTTCTTCCAGAGCTTCTTCTACTGAATCAAATCCGTTCATTTTTTCTCTCCTTATGCAATGTATTTTCTGATACAATATATTTTTCTGTTGTTAAGAGGGCAAAATCATTCGTATTGGCTGCTTATCTGGTTCGTGTCAGGCAGATAAAACATCCACTGTACAGTTCTGCATCAATCGAATAACCGCTTTGTGGTTAATTCTGTCAAAAGCCATACTTATTCAGAAAATCCCGTGTAATATTACTTTTTATCGGCTGTTCTTTCACAGGCGTTATTAATTTTTCCACGTATTTTCCAATTATGTCTGTCTCCAGATTAACGATATCTCCTTCTTTGCGTTCTCCGAGGACTGTAATCTTTACTGTATGAGGAATTGCAGAAATGGAAAAGTCTGTTTCTGAGACTTTTGCCACTGTAAGACTGATTCCATCAACTGTTACAGAACCTTTTGTCACAATATATTTCATAATTTGTGGTGAAGCCTGAATGGTGTACCAGACAGCATTATCATCTCTGCGAATTTCCGTGATTTTTCCTGTTCCATCCACATGCCCGGCAACAATGTGTCCTCCAAATCTTCCATTTGCAGGCATTGCCCTTTCCAGATTTACATGCTGTCCCAAAGAAAGCTGAATCAGCGCAGAACGATTCAATGTCTCATGCATCACATCTGCTGTAAAACCATCTTCCAGACATGCAGTTACAGTGAGGCAGATTCCATTTACAGCTACACTGTCCCCTGTTTTCAGATCATCCAGAATTTTCTCTGCCCGTATCGTAAATACTGCTGAATTTGCTCCTTTTTTTATTTTTTTCACAGTTCCCAGTTCTTCAACAATTCCCGTGAACATTACTCTTCACCTCACTCTCTATAAGAAAATCATCTCCTATTCTGATTATTTCGCTGTTTTTTAATAATATTGCGCTGGCAGGATCAGGAAATCCTTTTCCTTCTATCGGTGTCTTTGCACTTTCTCCCCCAAAAAGTTTGGGTGCTATATAGGTCTGGACTTTCTGAACAATACCGCTTTCGAGTGCTGACCAGTTTAAAGTGCCTCCTCCTTCCAGTAAGATACTGTCTATCTTTGCAGCTCCCAGAAGTTCCATTAGTCTGTTTAAATCTATGTGTCCGTTTTTTTCCGGGACATCCAGAACTTTACATCCCATATCTTCATAATTCTTTATCTTCTGCTGGTCTTTACTGCTGGTTGCAAAGATTGTTGGAATTGTTGATGCCGTTTTCACAATTCTGGAATTCAGTGGTGTCCGCAAGTGGGAGTCACAGATAATACGCACAGGATTTCTGCCGTTTTCCAGTCTGCATGTAAGCATCGGATCATCTGCCAGCACAGTTCCCACTCCAGCCATAATCCCTGTATATTTCAATCTCTGTTTCTGCACATGCATTCTGGCAGCTTCGCCTGTCACCCATCTGGATGCGCCTGTATAAGTGGCAATTTTTCCATCCATGGTCATCGCATATTTCATGACTACATATGGTTTTTGATTCTGTATGTAATAGAAAAATGCTTCATTGAGTTTATCGCACTCTTCTTTTAAAACGTTTTCCGTTACTTCGATCCCATGCTCTTTCAGAATCCGGATTCCTTTTCCTGAAACCAGGGGATTAGGGTCCGAGGAACCAATAATCACACGTCTGATCCCCGATTCCAGGATTGCATTGACACACGGAGGCTGTTTCCCGTAATGGCAGCAAGGTTCCAGAGTAACATATATGGAGGCACCTTCTGGCTGTTCTGTACATGATGCCAGAGCTTCCCTTTCTGCATGAAGTTCACCGTATTTTCTGTGATATCCCTGGCCAATGACTTTTCCGCTTTTGACGATCACGGCACCTACCATTGGGTTAGGTGCTGTAAATCCCATTCCTTTTTGTGCCAGTTCTAACGCCATTTTCATATATTGCCTGTCTTTTTCCATATCCGTTATATCTTTCAATCCCTCATCTCCTGTTCTTCTGATGGTACTGATGATACCAAAAAAGCCCCGGTGTCTTTCAACATCCAGGGCCTGTAAATTAATATCTGCTTGAATTATCTTCGTGTGAATCTGACTTTTTGCTTCATCATTAAAACTGCTTTGATGATATAAAAAAGCTCTGGAATAAATTTATTATTCCAGAGCAGTCGCTTTCACAGATCAGTTAATTCTTCTGTATCTCTACTGTTATCTTCTTTCATCCAGAC
Source organism: uncultured Blautia sp. (assembly GCA_905209435.1). The sequence goes on from CAJLTE010000167.1 coordinate 3,819, forward strand.
TGTACTGTCGGCTTCGGAATTACACCGAATCATGCCTTACGGCTCGTGGGCTTTACCACCGGTAGGGAATTGCACCCTGCCCTGAAGATCTTATTTTATTTTTATCAGCAATTTCTAAATTTTATCCTGCTGATGTCTGAAAGTATACTCTTAACTTTTATTTATGTCAAGATTTTTTCAAACATATAATTTCAGTTTTTCAGGAAAGTAATTCTCTTACCATCTCTGCATTGAATGTCACACCTGTCAGGTGATCTACTTCAATCTGGTACAGGGCATTGGCTGCGATATGCTCTGCTGCCTGTTCCAGATCACGAA
>CAJLTE010000168.1 GCA_905209435.1 uncultured Blautia sp.
GTAGATGAACAGGAAAGGGAAGAAGCTGAGACTGACTGTAAAAAGCTGATGGAACATTATCTTGATATTTATGAAACTGCAGATAAAGGGATAGCATCCAATGTTGTTTTGGATGATCAAACGGTTCTTGAAATGCAGAAGAAGGTAAAGGACGCAGGATATCCAATTGCTACGATGGTAACGTATTCTAACATGGGGAATTATGAAAGTGTCGATAGTTTTCTTAAAGAATGTATGGAAGGGCAAAGCGGTTCTGTAGTAATTTATGAAATCCACAACGATGGTGGACTGGGCAGAATGAAATTCATTTTTGATGGAACGGATATGTATGTTGTAAGTACAAGAGGAATCTGGAATGCTGACAACGAGCCGGGAATTTCGTACATTTCATATACGAGACTCAAGGAATGGAAATACACGGAAAAAGGATGGTTCTGCTATGAGTTGTGTGTGCCAGAGCCGCCAGAGGTTAGTGAAATTATGGATGGAAGCTGCCTGATCAGAATAAAACCTATGACAGAGGAACAGTGTGAAATGTCTGAACGTTGTGTTCGGGGGCTTGGATATCAGGGACAGAACCTTTTGTGTTCCAACTGGAATGTAGAAAATATGAGTGAGTTGGATTATAACGGAATGTTTGAATATCTGTATGGAATGAAATATGGAGAAAAGTTCAATTCTGAAGATTATCCAAATGGCATTCCTAAAGAAGAGTTCGAAAGTCTGATTATGGAGTATCTTCCCATAACAGCGGAGCGGATACGAGAGTACGCAGTATTTGATGAGGAAAACCAGACCTATCTTTGGGCGAGACTTGGGTGCTTCAATTATGCGCCTACCTTCTTTGGAACTTCTCTGCCGGAGGTTGTCGACATCAAAGAAAATCAAGATGGAACAGTCACATTAACAGTTGAGGCGGTTTGTGACATGGTCATTTGCGATGATGCAGTCATAACCCATGAACTTACGGTAAGGTTTGCAGAGGATGGCAGTTTTCAGTATTTGGGGAATGAAATCCTAAATGACGGAATTATGCATATACCAGATTACCAATACCGGATTAAAGAATGATTTGATAATACTGGTGTTTTATGGTATTTTTACAGATATGAAGAAAGGAGACTTACATGAAATATATTTATAAAATCACGGGAAAAGTAAGTTTAATACTATATATATTTATGTTGTATCAATTCTGGCATCTATGTCAATATGGTGGCTTGAGAAGGCATATACCGATGTTGGCGTTAGGTATAATAGGATTGGTTGGCACAGTGGTTCTCTGGCTGATTTCGAAAAGGCATAATCAAGAAGTTAATTCAGGAGATAATGGAAATAAGAAACTTTTCTATACGGAAATGATACTCCTTATAGCAGCAACTTTATTCTTTGTTGGACGTATCGTTTATTCTGCAGTTCCGTATCACGGGGCACTGTCTTGGAAACTTGATGAGTGGATGCGTAAAAAAGAAGTAGAACTGGAGCATAATAATCTTTTTGAGGATGGTGTAGAAGGGATTCTGATGGATTTGGATGAAGCATTGCAACTGCCGGAAGAACTCTATATTGCAAATAAATATCAGGTGTCATTTGATGAAAACGGAACGATTCAAAGGATTTATGCATTCATATATGGAAAAAATGAGGCTGGAGAGAAAAAAACATATCTTATTGATTATGACGCAGACAGCAGTAATGATATGACTGTTTGGATAGATGGTAATGTGAATGGAGAATATAGTGACGATATGCGTTTGTCTCCAATGATTGAAATTTTGAACAATTCAGACTGGACGAGTCAGGTAGAGGTGTAGGCTGAAACATTTGAAGAGCAGCAGATTTATGAAATACTCTATATGGGGCGAAGATCTTTTAGTTCAGAGGAAGGCTTACAATATATTTCGGGAGATGCAGATGGTGATGGAACTGAAACAGGAACCGGCAATTTTACTCAGCTTAGAAGCGGTGGAGAAATCGTTGGGTTTGAGGTATCTTTGCATATTCCTGATTTAAATAGTGTCACACCTGTTCGATATATTATGGAGCCTGAGTACGTCAGTCAACAAGAATTGAAGCAGGAGAATACGATGCAGCAGGTGGAGGATGCTAAAGATACAGAAAGTTGGACTGTGGATCAAAGTGATGGAACTATGTATTTCTTTTTAGATGAAAATAATGGATGGCGTTTGGTGATAACGGATGCAGCTGCCGGAAGCAGATTTTATGTAATGGAAAAGACAATGGATGGTGGTTCTACTTGGGAATGCATAAATGATGATCCGTTCAGTGGACAATTGGGAGTTGCAGAAGGTTTAATATTTTATGATGAGAACTTTGGGGTTGCAGGAATTACAGGCGCATCCCAGTCCTATTCCCGCTTATATGTCACTCGCGATGGCGGAAGGACCTTTGAAGAAATGAAACTTCCAATGGATCTTGTTTCAGAATTACCACAAATCGCTATCGATTGCGGATTTACGGTGGAGGATTTTGATTACCTGAATATGCCTGAAAAAGAGGACGACACATTGACGATAACGGTTACCACAGATGCAGCGGAGAAAGATGGGATTGTATTTCAGTCAACTGATTATGGAGCGACATGGGAATACAAAGGGCTTGTTCAGATAGCGAATTAAGAAAAATCGGGTAAAAGTCAGAGATTGACCTTTACCCGATTCTTTATTTCCAGATATTCATGTCGGACAAGATAGACATGGTTATTTCAGTTGCGTTGCCTCCGGTAGCATCGCTGTCTGCACCAATGTTGGTAGCGAAAAAGTATGTATTATCTACAGTTTCGATATAGCCGATAAACCATCCGTTCACATCTTGGCCATCCACACGTCCGGTTCCGGTCTTTCCGTAGAATGTTCCGGCATCGGAAGAAGAAAGGCAGATGGCATCTTTTACTGCATTGATATTTTCAGGGGAGAAGCCAAGGCTGTTATTCTGCAGCCTGGTTAGAAGTTCGACCTGCTCTATTGGGGAAATCTTCAAGGAAGATTCCATCCAATAAGTGGAGAAATCACCACTTATATTTTCGTTTCCATACCCAATTTCCTCAATATAGTTGGAAATTTTAGCGGCTCCAAGCTGTTCGTCCACAGATTCAAAATACCAATTCACGGAGGAATTCATTGCAGACTGTAAAGTCTGATCCGCATTCCATGCTTCAAATGGATAGGTTTCGCCATTCCATGCAATGAACGAATTTTCCGGTGTAATGATCTCTTCTTCCAATCCGAACAGGGCATCATATATCTTGTAGGTGGAGTTTGGAGCAACTCGTAAGGTGGCATGCTCCATGTCGTGTATGCTCCATGCATCATTTTCTAAATCGTATAAAACAAAGCTGCCTTCGTATTCTCCGAAGTATGTGGAGAGGTCTACATAGGAAACATTCTCAGAAGAGGAATCCCATTGGTAGTGGCTTCCGTCTGCTGCGTATGTAGAAATAAAAGGTGCGAATCCAAGGAGAAGAACAGCAGTCAACATGAATGCAGTCATACCTTTTATTCTTTTCATAAATGTCGGCTTCTCATAAGAGGCAATGTTGATAATTCTTCGTTTCATCTGCTCCATGTTTCCACCAAGGCCGGCGGCAAACGGAAAAGGAGTAAGTGAAACCTTCTCTGCAAAGTTAATCAGTGTATTGCCATAATCTTCGTAAGCATCCTCTTCAAGCATTTTCAAAACGGAAGTGTCACAGGCAACCTCTCTGTCATTACGCATTTCTTTCAGTGCGTACCAGACAAGAGGATTGAACCAATATATTACCCCGGCAAGATTCATCAGATAACTGGCAACAGCATCTTTGTGCTTATAGTGCTGCAGTTCGTGCAACAGCATATATCGCATATCGGATTCGTTGTAATCAGAGATCAGATGAATCGGCAGATAAATACATGGTTTCAAAAGTCCCACAATAATCGGGGATTTCAAAAATGCAGTACTGTAAACAGGGATATTTCTGTGAATTCCCATTTCCTCCAAACATCGATGATATAGTCTGCGTACTTCCGGGTTCTGAAGGGGAAGT
>CAJLTE010000169.1 GCA_905209435.1 uncultured Blautia sp.
AAATTCAGCGACTGTGACATTGCTTTCATATCCAAATCTTCTATACATACACAATAAATATTACTGGAAAAAGATAGGGGAGAATTCTTCCACGACAGAGATCGGACTGAGCAGTTTCAAAGAAATGGGAACAAAAAGTACTGAGTTTAATTATGAGGACATAAAGAACCAGGAAAATCAGACCTATCGTTTTATTGTAGACTTCTCGAAAGTAAAGGCAGGATATTCTGCAGGAAATCTGAACTGTGGTCTGATTTATGCCTATACAGATAATCCTCTTACAAATTCAGTAAACATTGGAATTGTAAATGCAGAAAGCTTCGGTCTGACAGCGAAGGCGGGCAGCAGTATTACAGTTACTGCCCCATCGATGCAATCCTATAACAAATGGAACAATAAATCACTGGTACTGGAATTATCTTCCACAGATAAAACACTTCCGGGAGATGTCAGCCTGACAGTAACAACCGGAGATAAAAACCAGCAGTACTGGCCGGATTCCAACGGTAATTTTGTAATTCCGCTTACATGGGCAACGTCTCAGGATGTAAACCTGACATTAAATTCGGATGTTGCGGAAGCAAAAGGAAAGGCTTATCAATTCCAGGCAAAATTATACGCCGGAGCAAAGGACGGACAGGCTCTGATCGCAGCTGGTGAGACGGACACAGGCGTAACAGCTGAAAGTCTGTCGCTTACAGTGGCAGAAAATACAAATCCGTCCCTGAAGATCACAGACACAACAGGTACACACAGACTTCTCACAACGAAGGACAGTACCCTGGATCTTGATGTACAGTGGAAGAACATTGACAGAAGCTATACGGTTAGTGCCAACATCCAGAAAAAAACATCCCAGGGATATGAGGGCGTTCTGTTGCAGGCCGCAGTAAGCCAGGGCAAGAATAAATTTTCCCTCGGAGGAATTACAGGCTCCGGCAGCTACCGGCTTGTTATCACCGTAACAAAAGCTCAGCGAACAGTTATGGAAGTTCCGTATTATTTCATTGTCCAGTAAGTACAATCAGATAATTTATATCATACAAAAGAGGCCAGGTTCAATGTATACTTTGAATGTTTACATTGGATCGAAGCCTCTTTTTTATAAGGCAGAAGGAGAGGATGTCACACTCTGTGACAACAGCCATTGACGATGCAGAATAGATTACGATATACTGTAAAGCAAGAAGTACGGGGATATAGTATATAGTTTCAGAAAGGGGCGGACATAAATGGGAAGATTTGTAAATCCGGATAACAGCGCATTTCAGGTAGCACTGAATTCCAGGATATATGTGGATAAAACAGGATTGTTGGAGTACACAAATACTGTTCTGGATACTATGGATGCCTATATCTGTAACAGTCGTCCGCGCAGATTCGGGAAATCCTATACGGCGAATATGCTTACTGCGTATTACAGCAAGGGAGCGGATTCCGAAAAAATGTTTTCAGGACTGGAGATCAGTAAGGCAGCAGATTTCCGAAAACATCTTAATAAATATGATTTAATCCATATAGATGTTCAGTGGTTTCTGGCAAATTGTGCAAAGGCAGATGACGTTGTTGCATTTATCACAGAGAGTATACTGGATGAGCTGAGAACGATTTATCCATGTGTGTTACCATCAGAAGAGATATCTTTGCCAGATGCGCTTTCAAGAATCCGGGAGAAAACAGGGCAGAAATTCGTTGTGATCATTGATGAGTGGGATGTTCTGATCCGAGATGCAGCGGCGAATTCCAAAGTGCAGAAAGAGTATATTAATTTTCTCAGAGGAATGTTCAAAGGGACGGAACCAACCAGATATATCCAACTTGCATATCTTACAGGTATTCTCCCGGTAAAAAAAGAAACAACACAGTCAGCGCTTAATAATTTTGATGAATTTACAATGTTAAGTGCGGGCAATCTTGCACCGTATATCGGATTTACAGAAGATGAGGTGCGGAATCTTTCGGAAGAATATCAACAGGATTTTCATGAAGTGAAGCGATGGTATGATGGATATCTTTTGAAGGACTGTCAGGTTTATAATCCGAGAGCAGTAGTCAGCGTGATGCTTAAAGGTGAATTTAAGAGTTACTGGTCGGAAACAGCGTCCTATGAAGCGATCGTGCCTCTTATTAATATGAATTATGATGGATTGAAAACATCGATCATAGAAATGTTGTCCGGTGCATCTGTGAAAGTCAATACAGCGACATTCAAAAATGATACAGAGAATATAAAGAGCAGAGATGATGTACTGACCTATATGATCCATTTGGGATATCTTGGTTATGACCAGACCAGAAAAACGGCATTTGTGCCCAATGAAGAGATCAGGCAGGAGCTGACAACTGCGGTAGAAAGTAAAGCCTGGAATGAAATGATCCTTTTTCAGCAGGAATCGGAGAAGCTGTTGGATGCAACATTGGAAATGGATTGTCCGGTGGTATCTGCACAGATAGAAAAAATCCATAATGAATATGTTTCCGTTATTCAGTATCATAACGAAAATTCATTAAGCAGTGTGCTGGCGATTGCATATTTAAGCGCTATGCAGTATTATTTCAAGCCGGTTCGGGAACTGCCATCAGGACGTGGATTTGCAGATTTTGTATTTATTCCGAAGCCGGAATATAAAAGTGATTATCCGGCGCTTGTAGTTGAATTGAAGTGGAATCAGAACGCTCAGACTGCAATGCAGCAGATTAAAGACAGGAAGTATCCAGATTCTGTTTTGGAGTACACAGGAGATATTTTACTTGTAGCGATTAATTATGATAAGGATAAAAAAGAACATCAATGTATGATCGAGCAGTATGAGAAAAAATAATTTTCAGAATTGCTATAGAATGATAATGCCTCAGGACAGGTATAACACAGGCAGCAGGTAAGTTGTTGGTGCTATGCATGTACTGAGGCTTTTTCGTTATAATATAAGATCTTATTTATCATCCCCGGTAAGCCGAAGCACATCCCGGATCTCGTCCACATTCATATCCAGGATTACGGCGAGTTCATCGATGGTGAATTTGGTGGTGTCGTCATCGTCTGTGAGCTCTTTTACCGCGGATTCAAGATTTTCTACCTTGGATACCAGATAGTCATCACGGAATTTCTGCTGGGTCTGTTCCTCGATGGCATGGAGGATTCCGCTACGGATACGGCCGCGCATCCAGGCATCGTTCTTCTGCTGGGGTTCTGTTTCCTTAAGAGCCGCCAGAAGGGCCAGATTCGCCTCCTGAATGAGGTCAGCCAGGTAAATCTCCTCACAGTTCAGTTCAGCGGCCATCTGGGCTGCCTGGGCCATGTAGAACTGGGTCAGAGCACCTTCGGCAGCGGTGTCACCTTTTGCAAAGGCCTGGAAGAGGGAAGTGAGATCATCGGAATCAAGTCCTTCCGGGGAAAAACTTTCCATATAGTCACTGAGGTAAGCCTGTTCCTCAGCTGTAAGGGCTGCACGGGTGCCTGGAAGTTCTTCCTCGCTTCCGGATTCAGAGGAGGTATTTGCTGCCGCCGCAGCGCTGGCTGCTTCCTCGGCACCTTCGATAGTGATACCTTTTAATTTGAGATACTGCAGGATCTTTACAAGCTGTGAAGTGCTCAGATCAGATTCATCGAAATGCTCACGGATCTGCTGCTGGGAGAGCTGTTTGCCGTTCTCCTCTGCGATGGTGCAGATTTCATTGAGCTTCTGCTGAAATAACTTTATATCCATAAAAACATCTCCTTAATTTTCCAGATTTTCTTCTTGACTTTATTATCAGGATTATGATACCATAAGCAAGTCGCAAATGACAGGAAAACCTTTGAATAGACGGAAAAAACGTGAAAAAAAGTTTTTTTAAAAAAATTCAAAAAAGGTGTTGACATTTGTAAAAAGCTATAATATAATATCACTTGTCGTCAGGCAAGAGAGAAAAGCAACAGCGACAAAAACTTAATAAAGACCATAAGTAAATGGTACATCGGGGTGTGGCTCAGTTTGGCTAGAGCGCCTGGTTTGGGACCAGGAGGCCG
>CAJLTE010000170.1 GCA_905209435.1 uncultured Blautia sp.
ACAGGATTTTTCCTGGATCAGAAATACAATCGTCTGGCAATCCAGAAGCTTTGCAGGAATGCCAGAGTTCTGGACTGTTTTACCCATACTGGTTCTTTTGCTTTAAATGCAGGATATGCAGGAGCGAAAGAAGTAACTGGTGTGGATGCTTCACAGCTTGCAGTTGATCAGGCTACAGCCAATGCAGCTTTAAACGGACTTTCTGATTCTGTAAAATTTATCTGTGAGGACGTATTTGATCTTCTTCCGAAACTGGAAGAGAAAGGCGAGAAATATGACGTGGTGATTCTGGATCCACCTGCATTTACCAAGTCAAGAAGCTCTGTTAAGAATGCAGTGAAAGGCTATCGTGAGATCAATCTTCGTGCCATGAAGCTGGTGAAAGACGGCGGTTTCCTTGCAACCTGTTCCTGTTCACATTTTATGGATTACCAGCTTTTTACCCAGACTATCGGGCAGGCCGCCAGAAATGTGCATAAACGTCTCCGTCAGGTAGAATATCGCACCCAGGCACCAGATCATCCGATCTTATGGTCTGCTGATGAATCTTATTATCTGAAATTTTATATTTTCCAGGTCTGCAGCGACAGATAGGAATAGACGGAATGATTGCTGGTTGTTTTGTGAACCGTAATAGTGAATGTACAGAATCAGAAATAGGGAAATAATATAATAACAAAAGAAAGACAGAAACTTATTTCAGGAAGATAAGTTCACAAGAAAGAAGGTATTTTATTGAAAGAAAAATTTATGAGATTTATGCAGGGACGCAACGGAGTGGATCAGTTCGCGAGATTCACCATGGGAGTGGCACTGGCTGCTATTGTGCTTACCTTATTTACCGGGACCAGAAGTGGAATTGGCGCATTTCTGGATCTGTTTGGAATGGCTGCCATTGTTTATACTTATTTCAGGATTTTTTCCAAAAATATTTCCAAACGTTATCAGGAGAATCAGAAGTATCTTCAGATGACGGATAAGCTAAGAGCCCGTTTCCAGAAAGAGAAGCGAATGATGAGCCAGCGCAAGGACTATCATATTTACAGCTGTCCTGGCTGTGGTCAGAAAATCCGTATCCCCAGAGGCGGATTTAAGAAAGTGGAGATTGAATGTCCCAAGTGTCATACCAAATTTATAAAGAGGCGCTGATATGTTTGGATATATTGTAATGAACAAGCCGGAGATCAAGATGAAGGATTTTGACATGTACAGATCCTTTTACTGTGGACTCTGCAGGGAACTGCGTGAGAAATACGGGATATCCGGCCAGATTACATTAAGCTATGATATGACTTTTGTGATCCTGCTTCTTTCCGGCCTTTATGAGCCAAAGACGTACAAGGGCACTACCAGATGCATTCTTCATCCTGTGAGAAAACAGCCAGTTCGAAAGAATGTGATGACAGAATACTGTGCAGACATGAATATACTTTTAACTTATTATAAATGTCTGGATGACTGGAACGATGACAGGAAATATGTGAAGCTTGGTTACGCCAGGCTTCTTGAGGGGAAAAATAACTGTCTGTTAAAACTTTATCCAGATAAGGCGAAGCGGATCGTCGAACTTCTGGATGCGCTTTCCGCTTTGGAGAAACAGGGGGAGACAGATATAGACAGAATGTCCGGGGTTTTCGGGCATATTATGGAGGAGATTCTTGCTTACAGGCAGGATGAGTGGGAGAAAAGCCTTCGAAGAATTGGCTTTTATCTTGGCAAATTCATCTATCTTCTGGATGCATATGATGATGTGGAAGAAGATGTGAAAAATAAAGATTACAATCCTTTCGCAGAAAAATATACAATGGAAGGGTTTGAAGGGGAAGTACGCCAGATCCTTATGATGATGATGGCAGAAACCTGCAGAGAATTCGAGAAGCTTCCTATTATTAAATATGGGGATATTCTTCGGAACATTTTATATTCCGGTGTGTGGTGCCGCTTCGAGGAAGTGAGCAGGAAACGCAGGGAAGAACGGGAGAAAGAACATGTTGGATCCATATAGCGTACTGGGAGTTTCCAGAAATGCAACAGATGAAGAAATAAAGAAGGCATACAGAAAGTTAAGCCGGAAGTACCATCCGGATGCGAATATTAACAATCCAAACAAAGATCAGGCAGAAGAGAAGTTTAAGGAAGTACAGCAGGCATATGAGCAGATCATGAGAGAACGCGAGTATGGAAGCAGTGGTGGATCTTCCGGCGGATACGGTGGTTATGGATATGGAGGATTTGGCGGCTTTGGAGGACAGCAGCGCCAGAGCACTTACGAAGATGAGGAAAGTGTGCGTAGACGTGCAGCAGCTAATTTTGTTCAGAGCGGACATTATCAGGAGGCTATGAATGTGTTGAATTCCCTTTCCCAGAAGAATGGAGAGTGGTATTATATTTCCTCCATGGCGAACATGGGAATGGGGAATAATGTAAAAGCGCTGGAGCATATTCGTGAAGCTGTGCGCCAGGAGCCGAATAATCAGCAGTACCGTATGCTCCTGAACCGGATGGAGGGCGGTGGAAGCTGGTATGAGACACAGCAGGGACCGTTTGGAGGAATGCCGGTGGCAGGGGATGATATGTGCCTGAAGCTTTGTCTGGCGAATGCGCTTTGCGGAATGTGCTGTCCGGGAAGCGGAGTGCTGTGCTGTTGATAAAGTAGAAGTTTATGATACTGTACCGTGGAGAAGGATGCCATTGTACAGTATTCTTTTTTGAGGTGTTTTGATGTTACCAGAGAACAGTAACCTTTGAATGACAGATTTTGTTAAAAATCAATTGACAAGAAAACTCGCACGTATTAAACTGTTAAAGCGTGAAATAGATATAGATACCGCAGACGTGAAGCATCTGACGTTCGTATGGGATAATACAGCTTTTGGGGGCTGCATGACCATTTGTGGGGATTGTGCATCTGGCGTGCGGTAGTATAGGAGGAATCAGATAATGAGTATTCGTATTGGTATCCTGGGATACGGTAACCTGGGACGTGGCGTAGAATGTGCGATCAAACACAATCCTGATATGGAACTGGTGGGAGTTTTTACCCGTCGTGCTCCTGAGACTGTTAAAATTCTGACAGAGACAGCGAAGGTATATTCTGTAGATGATGCTGAGAAGATGAAAGACCAGATTGATGTTATGATTCTTTGCGGCGGAAGTGCTACTGACCTGCCAGAGCAGACACCTAAGTATGCCCAGTGGTTCAATGTGGTAGACAGCTTTGATACCCATAAGAGAATCCCGGAACATTTTGCAAATGTGGATAAAGCGGCTTCTGAGAACGGTCATGTGGGAATTATTTCTGTAGGCTGGGATCCGGGAATGTTTTCCCTGAACCGCATGTATGCAAATGCAATCCTGACAAACGGCAAGGATTACACATTCTGGGGAAAAGGTGTAAGCCAGGGACATTCTGATGCAATCCGCCGTATCAAAGGCGTAAAAGATGGCAAACAGTACACCATCCCGGTTGAGTCTGCTCTGGAAGCAGTAAGAAGCGGAAAGAATCCGGAGCTTACTACAAGAGAGAAACATACCAGAGAGTGTTTCGTAGTAGCTGAAGAAGGCGCTGATCTTGCAAGAATTGAGAATGAGATCAAGACTATGCCGAACTACTTTGATGAATACGATACCACTGTACATTTTATTTCCGAAGAGGAACTGAAACGTGACCACAGCGGAATTCCGCACGGTGGATTTGTAATCCGCACAGGCAAGACCGGTTGGAATGATGAGAACAGCCATGTGATCGAATATAGCCTGAAACTGGATTCCAATCCGGAATTTACTTCTTCTGTAATCATTGCATATGCAAGAGCTGCATACCGCATGAACCAGGAAGGACAGAATGGCTGCAAGACGGTATTTGATGTAGCACCTGCTTACTTAAGCGCTCTGAGCGGAGAAGAATTAAGAAAACATCTGTTATAATTACTTTATAACAGAAATATTACAGAATTTATAAAAGGACAGT
>CAJLTE010000171.1 GCA_905209435.1 uncultured Blautia sp.
AGCATTGCATCCTGATGATATTTATACATATCAAATACATGATAAGTTGGTGTCAAGATCATATCAGCTCCATCTGTAAGAATCACGGACTGGAGCACATTTACGATCTGCGCAAGGTTTGCCATTTTTACTCTGTCGCTGTGTTTGTTGAAAATATTCAGAGTGATACCTGCGATCAGGGCATCTCTCATTGTATTTTGCTGATACAGGAATCCAGGATTTGTGCCTGGTTCTACTGTGTACCATGCACCCCATTCATCAACGATCATACCGATTTTCTTCTTAGGATCATACTCATCCATAATGTGTCCGTGACGCTCGATCAGTGTTTCCATAAAGAGCGCTTTGTTCAGACTCTTATACCATACTTTGTCATCAAAATCTGTAGCACTTCCCTTGATCTCCCATCCTTCCGGATGCACATAATAATGAAGGGAAAGGCCATCCATGTTTCCGTGAAGTTCTTTGAGACAGTGGTTATGTGTTGTTTTTAACACTTCAGAGGTCCACTCATAATCATCTACATTTGCACCACAGCAGATTTTCTGAACCGGATGATCCGGGTGATAATTGCGGACATAGGTCTGATAACGACGATATTCATTTGCATAGAAATCAGGATTCATGTTTCCGCCGCAGCCCCAGTTCTCATTGCCTACACCAAAGAAGTCCAGTTTCCATGGTTTCTCATGACCGTTTTTCTTACGGAGATCAGCCATCGGAGAAACACCTTCAAATGTGATATATTCAACCCACTCAGACATTTCCTGCACAGTTCCGCTTCCCAGGTTTCCATTAACATATGCTTCGCATCCAAGCTGTTCACAGAGTTCGAAGAATTCATGAGTACCAAAGCTGTTGTCTTCTACAACACCGCCCCAGTGTGTATTGATCATTTTCTTACGTGTTTCTTTTGGTCCAATACCATCTTTCCAGTGGTATTCATCTGCGAAACAGCCACCCGGCCAGCGAAGTACCGGAATCTTGATATGCTTCAATGCTTCTACTACATCTGTACGCATTCCGTTCTTGTTCGGAATCGGGGAATCCTCGCCTACATAGATTCCTTCGTAGATACATCTTCCCAGGTGTTCTGAGAAATGTCCGTAAATCTCTTTGTTAATTTTGCTCTGTTTCTTAGATGGATTGATTACAAGCTTAGTCATTTTTACCTCCATAGCTGGTGTTTTTATGCATTTATTTTACATTATCCTAAAATAATATACTTTATTTTGTTTTATCATTATACACAACTTCTATATGATATTCAATATGTTTTCTGCAAAATTGCTATAGTAATTCAAAAAAACAATGCAAATACGCCTGATCGAATGCGAATCCTGCCCAAAGTTTATTCTTACTATAATACAAAAAGAGCCACAACAGATTTCATTTCAATCTATTGTGACTCCCTCACGATTCAATCAGATTTTACAGTCCTACATTTCCGCTGTTCAAGCCTTCTTTGCTGTCCTTATCCAGCGGCAACCAGTCCAGCACTTTTTTAATATAACGATTCCAGAAATCCCACTCATGGGCTCCCGGACCTTCCTCATAAGTTACATCTGCACCAAGTTCACACATAAAATCTCTGAACTTACGGTTCGGAGGAAGAAGCGGATCATCCAGGCCACATGCAAGATACATGTGCGGAAATGGAATACCTTTTTCTTTCATATCTCTGGCGATCCATTCCGGATTGATCTCACAGTCCGAAATCTTTGACAGATCCCCAAACACGCTTTCAAGAAAACTTTTTTTCTCAAAAAACATAGGAGAGCTGTCATCTGCCACGTTCATTTTTTCCAGGATCATTGCAGAAGAAAGCCCCGCAATATAGCCAAATGTATCGTGATATTTCAGACCATTGCGGATCGCACCGTAGCCGCCCATGGATAACCCGGCAATAAAAGTATCTTCTTTTTTATGAGATAACGGAAACATTCTTCTTGTGATCTTTACCAGTTCTTTTCCGATAAATTCACTGTAATTTTCATTTGCATCCGGATGATCCATATAGAACATATTTGCTCCGGAAGGCATTACCACAGCCAGGTTTTTCTCCTCTGCCCATCTCTTGATACAGGTCCCAGTCACCCAGTCTGTGTAGTTTCCCATAACTCCGTGAAGCAGATAAAGTGTTTTAAAAGGTCTGTCATCCTCTTCGGTCTCTTCCTCAAAAAACACCTTGTCTGCAGGCAGGATCACATTCATTGTTACCGGGCGCATCAGCGCCTTTGAAAAGAAATTTACTTCCATCAGTGCCATCTTTTTATCCTCCTTGTGTTCTGTAAAATTACTGATCGTTTGTCAGATGCAGCTTGTCCAGAATATAGAATACCAGGCTCAATGCCATACCTACAACGCAGGCAAGTACCATACCTGTAAGTTTTACATTTCCAAGATTCAGGGCGATTCCGGAAAGACCTACGATAAATACAACAGAGGTCAGTGTCAGGTTTCTGGATTTACTGTAGTCTACTTTGTTATCTACCAGCATACGCAGTCCGGAAGTACCGATCATACCATAAAGAAGGAAAGAGATTCCTCCAATTACAGGTCCCGGAATTGTATTGATCAATGCTGCCAGTTTTCCAAGAAAAGAACAGCAAATAGAAAGAACCGCAGCTCCGCCGATTACCTGTACACTGTAAACTTTTGTCATTGCCATAACACCGATATTTTCACCGTAAGTAGTTGTCGGTACGGATCCCATACATGCAGAAAGGGTTGTGGAGAAGAAATCTGCAAACAGAGAACGGTGTAATCCCGGCTCTTTCAAAAGGTCTTTTCCTACAATTTTACTGGTTACGATCTGATGTCCGATATGCTCGGAAGTTACCAGCAGAAGTGCCGGAAAAATAGTTAAGATTGCTTCCAGGTTAAATTTCGGATGCTGGAAATTCGGCAGCGCAAAAAACGCTGCTTCTTTTACTGCTGTGAAATCCAGGATTCCGCAGAGTACTGCTGCTACATATCCGGCAATGATCGCGATCAGGATCGGAATAACAGATAAGAAACCACGGAACAGAATCTGTCCAAATACGGCAACACCAAGCGTTACCAGGAACACGATCACATTTCTCATGTCAATCTGCTCATCCAGAAGTCCTGCTGTGCTTGCTGCACTTCCGGCAAGTTCCAGACCGATCAATGCTACTACAGGTCCCATTGCTGCTGTCGGAAGAACGATATCAATCCACTTTGTACCACACTTTCCGATGATCAGTGCCAGGATCATACCTGCAATACCAAGTACCACAAATCCTCCCAGTGCATATTGATAGCCAAATTTAGTCATAACCAGAATTCCCGGTGACAGAAATGCAAAACTTGATCCAAGGTAAGCCGGTGCTTTACCTTTTGTAATAAAGATAAATAATAATGTACCTACACCATTCATCAATAATACGATCGCCGGATTAATCCCAAACATAAACGGAACCAGCACAGATGCGCCGAACATTGCAAACATATGCTGGATACTCAGTGGGATCAATAACTTTGCAGGTACTTTTTCTTCTACCTGTATAATTCTTTTTTCCACTCTCTTTCTTCCTCTCTTTTCCCTGTTTTTGTAAAATTTGTAACTATTCAGTGATAATGTCAAAATCCCCTCTCCAAAAAAAATTTTTCTGTAAAGACACTGAACAGTTATAAAAATATTTCGATTTATTATACACAGAATACGTAAAAAAAGCTACTGTCATTTTAAGACAGCAGCTTTCATACATCATAACCGCCAGCGAGGTTAAAGTTCGTGTTGATGCAGATATTTTTCCCTGGTTGCAAGTCCTCCCCTGATATGCCGTTCCTGCTTGTTCACATCCAGAACTCGCCTGACTTCACATGCCAGTCCGGGATTTAACTGACTGAGTCGGTCAGTGCAGTCCTTATGTTTGGTTGTCACTAATTAGAACGGTTTCATCTAAGCCTAAATCACCG
>CAJLTE010000172.1 GCA_905209435.1 uncultured Blautia sp.
TGGAAAGCCGAACCTTTACATTGCTTTCTGAAAGCTTCAGGATTTCGGCGATTTCTCTGACGGAATAATCTTCGTAATAAAATAAGTGGATCACAATGCGGTACTTGTCCGGAAGCTTCATTACTTCCTCAAACAAATCTCTTGACTGGGAATCTGGAAAAGAAAGGGTTTCCATATAATCGTCCAGAGAGCATTTATTTTTCTTCCAGAAAGTCCTGTTTATATTTTTCGCCTTATTGATAACCACACGAAGAAGCCATGCCCGGATGTGCTGCTCATTTTCAAATTCTTTTCTACTGGTGTAATACTGAACAAACGTCTCCTGAACAGCATCCTCCGCATCCATCTGATTCTGACAGATATTAAACGCTGCGGTAAAAAGATTGTTCTGGTAGAGCTGGATCAGCTGTTGAACTGGTTGTCTCATGAGAACTCCTCTGGCTGCTGATCAGTATGAAAAGCAGCGGTCTGTTATTTTCTTGTGTCGGGTACCTTCACTAATTATACAAATAAAGAGGGAGAAAGGTTACAAAAAATTTTAACTTTTCACATCCAATGAATTATGCTAAAATACAGCCAAAACATACTTTAAGGGGGCTTTTTCATGGAATTTCAGACACTTATTGAGAACAGAAGATCTGTGCGTAAGTACAGTTCCCATACAAACGTTACCAAAGAGCAGATACAGCAGCTTGTACAGGCCGCTTTGGAAGCGCCATCATGGAAGAATACAGAAACAGGTCGTTATTACTGTGTTTTATCAAAGGACATGAGTCAGAAGCTTCGTAAGGAATGCCTGTGTTACGCCAATAACGATAACAAAACCGAGCATGCAGCCTTGATCGTCACCACCTTCGTACATAACCGTGCCGGTTTCCAGACAGACGGCACTCCTGATAATGAGATTGGAAATGGATGGGGCTGTTACGACCTTGGTCTTCAGAACGAAAACCTGATTCTGAAAGCCACAGAGCTTGGTCTTTCCACTCTGATCATGGGACTTCGGGATGGGGACAAAATTCGTGAAATGCTTTCTATTCCGGAAAGTGAAACCATTGTTTCCGTTATTGCTGTGGGAAAAGCCGATGAGGAGCCCAGCCGTCCGAGACGCAGAGAGTTGGAGGATGTTCTGAAGTTCTTTTAAAACGTGTTTGAAAAGGCTTTCTGCAAGATGTGAGTTACAATTTGTGGGAACGATTTTGAGGGCACGCTATAGTACAAAAATAACTTGACATTAAAGCAATCACAAGAATAATATGAAGATAAATAAAAATCAGAAATGAGGAATTTTATGGAAAAATCAACTGTATATTTCACTGACTTCCGCTGTAAAGTCGGCACAAGCCAGCTGGACAAGCTGAAAAAACTGTGTATTGCAGCCGGAATCAAAAACATTGATATGGATGGTAAATTCGTGGCCATCAAAATGCATTTCGGAGAACTTGGAAATCTTGCTTTCCTGCGCCCCAATTATGCAAAAGTAGTAGCCGATCTTTGTAAGGAGCTTGGAGGAATGCCGTTTCTTACTGACTGTAACACCCTTTATCCGGGAAGCCGTAAGAATGCCCTGGAGCACATGGATTGCGCGAATCTGAATGGTTTTAACACCATCTCTACAGGCTGCCAGATTATTATCGGTGACGGACTTCGCGGTACCGATGACGTGGAGGTTCCTGTAGAAAATGCAGAATACTGCCCCACTGCCAGAATCGGCCGTGCTGTAATGGACGCTGACGTATTCATCAGTCTTACTCATTTCAAGGGACATGAAGCCACCGGTTTCGGCGGCGCAATCAAGAATATTGGTATGGGCTGCGGAAGCCGTGCCGGAAAAATGGCTCAGCACAATAGTGGTAAACCAGTTATCGAAACAGACCTTTGCCGCGGCTGCAAACGTTGCGCAAAGGAATGCGGAAGTGACGCTATTACATATCCGGAGAAAAAAGCGGTCATTGATTATGATAAATGCAAGGGCTGTGGCCGTTGTATCGGTGCCTGCAGCTTTGATGCAATTCATAACCCACACAGCAATTCCAATGAGCTTCTCTGCCGTAAGATGACAGAGTATGCACAGGCAGTCTGTCATGGACGCCCATGCTTCCATATCGCTCTGGTTCAAGACATCAGCCCTAACTGTGACTGCCACGGCGAAAATGATGCTCCGATTCTTCCGGATATCGGAATGTTCGCAAGCTTCGACCCGATTGCTCTTGATCAGGCCTGCGTAGATGCATGTCTTGCTGCAGAACCAATCCGCAACAGCCAGCTTGGCGACAACCTTGCGAAACCGGAATGGCATTGCCACCACAACCACTTTATGGATTCCAATCCGAATGTAGAGTGGGAAGCAACTCTGGATCATGGTGAGAAGATTGGACTTGGAACAAGAAGCTATGAACTGAAGAGAATTTAATTAATAAACAGCTGCCGCATTATCAAAACACTTTGAACAATGCGGCAGCCGTTTAACTTTAACCTTTTTTTGCCAGATATCTTTTAATCAAAAAGGAGCAGAAATATGGAAATGTATAAATGCCATTTTCTATTCCCACATTGCTGTCAGCCAGTTTTATTCCCCACTTAATATCGCTGTAACTTTCATTATCAATCAGTTTTCTTAAAGATTTTGAGCGATTTTTATTTGCCTTTACTTCAACCGGAACCAGTTCATCTTTTGTCCTGACAAAAAAATCTTCTTCCAAAGTTGCATTTTCTTTTTTGTAATAATATAATCCTAATCCTTGTTTCAGAAACGCCTCTGCAACAAAATTTTCATATAAAGCCCCCTTATAAACACCCATATTTTTATTTGCACGTAAATCTTCCTGCGCTTCTTCATCTAAAGAGGCAATTAGCAGGCCAGTGTCTGGATAGTACAGCTTAAACTTCAATTCATCATAATTTCCTTTTAACGGCAATTCCGGATATTCCAGACAGTAGCAGACAGAAACAACTCCCGCATCCTTAAGCCAGTCAATACAGCCCGAATACTCTCTGCTTCTTGCGTTTTTCTCAATTTTACTCAACTGGAATTTTTTATTCTCTTTTGCCAGCTGTACCGGAACGCTTCGATATACACTGGCAATCTTCGTTTGGTCTAACCCTTCTGCATATTTTCTGATATCTTCTTCATAATCTAATTGAATCTGATGCTGAATTTCCAAAGTATCAGAAAATGTATTCGTTTCTATATATTGTCTGATCACTGCTGGCATGCCCCCAAGCACGCAATATTCAAGAAACAGTTTTTTGTAAACAGACAGCTCCGTATCAGAAAATGCTTTCCCAGAACACATATGTTCCAGGATCTGTTCGATGTGTAAATCTGAGTAACCCTTTGCCCAGAGAAACTCCTCAAAATCCATGGAAAACATTTCGTAATCTGTTTTATAGCCAACGCTATTGCTGTGGATCTTTTTATAGTTAATTCCAAGCAGAGATCCGCTGCAAATTACATCAAATCTTCCATCCAGCTTAAAAGCCTTCAAAGAAGTGGCAATATCCGGAAATTCCTGTAGTTCATCAAAAACGATCAAAGTTTTTCCTGCAATAAATTTTTTAGAGGGGTCTATGAGAGATATGTTTTTTATAATATTTTCCACGCTATATCCGTCACTTAATATAGTTTTATACTGCCCCTCCAGCACAAAATTTATAAAAACTATATTCTCATAATTTTCACTTGCAAAATGAACAATAGATTCCGTTTTCCCAATCTGTCTTGCACCTTTAATGATTAGCGGAAGCCTGTTTTCTTTATCCTTCCACTGTCTTAAATAACTATCTACCTTTCTCGTGAACTACTCGGCAACTAAGTTACCAGAGTATCTGAAATCTGGCGGGATACCGCCTTTTTTCAGGGTGCGTCCATGACACCAATA
>CAJLTE010000173.1 GCA_905209435.1 uncultured Blautia sp.
GGACATTTTCAAAAACGCTTGACAATGTTTTTTTGAAAAAAATGAAATAATGTTTTTTTTAATGAAAAAATAAAAAAGCTACAATAATAAATGTGAAAAATTTCTAAAAAGCCTGATGGGATTTGAAATAAGAAAATAGCTGTGCTATGATAAACAAAGAGTAGAGGGGAAAATTGAACAGATCAGGAGATATAAATTTATGAAAAAAAGATTTCTGGTTATGGCAGTATGTGTTTCCGCATGTATGCCTGTTTCTGCGCTTGGAGCGGAAATAGCCGGTCCGGCCATTTCAGGTACAGCACAGGAAAATACTGATAATAAAGAAGAAACAGTTTCAGAAGAAGCTATCGAAAAAAAGGATTCCGGGAAAATCGAGGACGAGATCACGGAAGTCCAGGATACTGTCACAGTAGCGGCAGATACAGATGTATTAGATTATCCTGGCAGAAAAGAGGGTTCTGTGATCGGTGAAGTGCTGGAAGAAGATGAAATCAGCCGTACAGGTACTATTGATGATATCTGGAGCAGGATTCTGTTTGAGGATGATAATGGAGAAGAACAGGTGGGATATATCCCAACCTCTGTTTTGGAGGGGTATGAAGATAAGAATCAGGTAGCTTCAGATGCAACCTCAGATGGAACTGTAGAAGCAGGAATTATACATAAAAGTACAGGAGAGGGCGTATTTGCAGAAGCAGTAGAAGGTGTTACCCAGACAGGGGGAAATGCAGGTGTTCTTGAAGGACAGCCGATTATGGTTTCCGCAGACAGCAGCCTTCGTCCACTTGGTGTTTTCCATATTACCCATTACTGCCAGTGCAGCATTTGCTGCGGTCCGTGGGCAAACGGAATCACATCCACAGGTGTGACAGCTACCACGAACCGTACTATTGCAGTAGATCCAACTGTAATTCCTTACGGTTCTAAAGTTGTTATCAATGGACAGGTCTATGTGGCAGAAGACTGCGGCGGCGCCATTAAGAACAACCGCATTGATATTTATATGGGAAGCCATGCGGAAGCATTGAACAGCGGTGTATTTGATGTAGAAGTTTATCTTTTGGAAGAGGAATCATCCGTTCAGGGTATAGAAGGGATTCAGGAAGGGAATCAAGAATAATATGAAAATTTTGTGAAAAATTGTGCATATTTAGTTCGAAAATATACTAGCCAATGCGGTACTTCTAGTGTATAATATTTAGGCAGACACTGCCATGACGTGATTTGTGGGAAATTAGAAGGAAAATATGGCAGATTTACAGGATAACAAATAGATAAGGTGAAAACGAAATTATGGTAAAAGTAAAAATTAGCGACTGGAAAGCTGATTCATCCATGGATGAGGCTTATAAGGCACTTCGTACAAACATTCAATTTTGCGGTGCCGACAAAAAGGTGATTGCATTTACAAGCTGTACCCCGAATGAAGGAAAGAGTAATGTAACTTTCCATCTTGCAGCTTCCCTTGCAGAGAGTGGTAAATCTGTACTTTTGATTGATGCAGACCTTCGTAAATCCGTACTTATGGGACGTGTACAGGTTGAGGAAGAAGTGAAGGGACTGACCCACTACCTGTCCAAGCAGGCGAAACTGCAGGACGTTATCTGCGCAACCAATCTTCCCAAGTTTCACATTATTTTTTCCGGTGTTGTACCGCCGAACCCGGCAGAGCTTTTAGGAAGCAGACAGTTTAAAGACATGATCCGTGTTGTAAGAGATGTATATGATTACATTATCATAGATACACCGCCTCTTGGACGAGTAATCGACTGTGCAGTTGTGGCGGATTCCTGCGATGGAACTGTCATTGTAATCGAATCCGGCAGTATCAGCTACCATTTTGTACAGGAGATCAAGGGGCAGCTGGAGAAGACCAACTGTCCGATCATCGGTGCAATTTTGAACAAGGTAGATACTAAGGAATATGGTAAATACGGTAAGTATGGTAAATATGGCAAATATGGCAAGTACGGAGAATACGGAAAATATTGATCCGTCATTATTCGAGATTGTTATATGAAAAGATTGGAAATGGGCGAAGCGAATGAAAGGTATTTATGATATTCACTGTCATATTGTTCCGGGAGTTGATGATGGAGCGAAGGATCTCAAGACATCTGTACGCATGCTCCAGAAGGAATATGATGATGGTGTCCGCAACATTATTGCCACTCCGCATTTTCGATATGATATGTTTGAGCCGTCTCTGGAACAGGTTAAGAAGCAGTTCCTTCGTGTGAGGAAGGCTGCCGCTGAGATTGGAGAAGACGGTATTCAGATGTATCTGGGCTGCGAGCTTCATTCCAGTATGGATATGACAGACTGTCTGAAAAAAGGGGAAAGACTTACCATGTCAGGTTCCCGTTATGTGTTAACGGAGTTTCGGACTTCAGACGAAAAGTCCTATATCAGGGAACGGGTGCAGGCATTGATCCGGAAAGGGTATTATCCTATTATCGCACATGTAGAACGCTATCATTCGGTAGTAAAAAACGGTCTGGATTTTATTGATGAACTCAGGGATATGGGTGCCTATATTCAGATGAATGCGGACAGT
This sequence comes from uncultured Blautia sp., assembly GCA_905209435.1. The sequence continues at coordinate 2,558 of CAJLTE010000173.1, forward strand.
ATTATTGGTGAGGATGGCTTTATGATCAAGCGTTTCTGCAAGAAAGTAATTAAAGAAGAAATGTTGGATTTTGTGGGGTCTGACGGTCATGATCTGGCCAGACGAACGCCTCACATTGGCAAATGTTACGACAAAATTGAAAAAATGATGGGTACGGATTACGCGGATATGATTTTTATCAGCAATCCGGAGTGCATTATAAATAACGAGAGATTTTGACTTTTATATATGGGATGTCGTTGGAAACGATGTATCTGTTTAGAAAAAGTAAAGAAAATTACAGGGTAACGGAGAAGAAGAATGGAAAATCAGGTTACAAATAATAACGATGAAATTGAAATCGATTTAGGTGAGATTTTTCACCTGATTCTTAGCAGGCTGGGAGTGATTATTCTTTCCGGTATCATTCTGGGTGTGATTTCCATTATCGGAACAATGCTTTTTATCACTCCACAGTATGAATCTACCACGAAGATCATGGTGCTGAATAAACAGGACAGCAATACACTGACCAGTGCTGATATGCAGACCAGTACACAGCTGACTAAGGACTATGCGGAACTTATTAAGAGCCGTACAGTTCTTGAAGGTGTAATTGCACAGCTGAATCTTAATATTACCTATCAGCAGCTGCTTGGCAAACTGACGGTAGATACTTCTACAGACAGCCGTATTGTAACGATCATAGTATCTGATGAAGATCCATATACAGCAAGCGAGATGGCCAATGCTATCCGTGATATGGCAGCAGAGCACATTCAGTCAGTTATGGATATTGAGGCGGTTAACGTAGTTGACAGCGCAAACATCCCAAGTGAAAAAGCCAGCCCAAGCCTTGCGAAGAATGGTGTGATCGGTGGACTTTTAGGTGTTATCATTGCAATGGCGATTGTGATCATCATTTATCTTACGAATGATACGATCAAGGTTGAGGAAGATGTAGAGCGTTATCTTGGACTTTCTGTTCTGGGAAGCATTCCATATTCAGAGAAAGAAAGCAGATCCAAGAAACAGAAATCAAGAAAACGTCGCTGATGAAATTGAGTATAAGGAGCTGCAGATATGCGTAAATGGTTGATTGTTTTAATGGCGGCAGTGGCAATAGGAGCGACCGGAATCCTGGGATGGCTGTATATGAGACAGGATCGCAAAGGACCGGAAATTACCATTGCAGAGAGCAAGAAAAACAGCTACACTGCGGATATGACAACGGAAGATCTTCTGGAAGGGGTAAAAGCTGTTGACAAGAGAGATGGAGATGTTTCAGCCAGCCTGACAGTTGAGAATGTTTATCCAAATGAAAAAGGGGATGAAGT
>CAJLTE010000174.1 GCA_905209435.1 uncultured Blautia sp.
CTTCTCAAAGAATTCCAGGTTATCCATCTGTGTGGCAAACATCTGCAGGTTGCCTTTGGTATCGTTGTAGGCACTGAACAGTTCTTTCTGGAAAAATCCCAACCTGTCCTGACAGATTGACATCAGGTTTCCACTGGTCAATGTTACATTCAGCGTGTCCACATCTCTGATTCTGGTCACTTCGACTTCATTGCTTCCGTTATCATCTGCAAGATAACATTCCCAGGTCTGATGTCCATGTGCAGATGCTGCCGCATGACTGTCATAATAGACATCAAATTGTACACCGTATCTTGCGAAAGCTCCGGTATCTTCTACGGTATATTCGACACCATTCATAACTACCTTTGTTCCCATTGGAACAAACGGATTGGAAGCATCTACCGCTAAGGTATGATTGGCAGTTGGATATGCTCCACTGGCAGTCGGTCCTCCGCTCCAAATACCACAACAGATTGGACAGTTACAATATCCACTGGTCACAACCTGTCCCAAAGATTCTCCAACTCTTACTGTTGCTGTCTCCGTTACAGTCTCATTGACTGCTTCAGTAGTTAAATGATATTGCTCTGCAAACAAGGCGTCCAGCTCCGGCTTGACCTGTTCAAAAGTAAATTCTTCATACTTTGCAGACAGATAACTAATCAGGATAAACGGATCATGCTCAATAGGTCCGATGTTATATCGGTATTCCTCATGTCCTGGTTCTTCAGATTCCATATTGTTGATCCACTCCTGCAGATTAGCTTCCAGCTGTGTGTAATACAGTTCCGCTTCCCGGATTGCCTGATCCGATGACAGATAACTGGTTCCGGTGTAAGTGATCACATTTTGTAAAAACACTGCAGAGCATGACGTGACATTCGTTATGATCAGAAACATCAATCCGATCAGAACTGCTACACTGATATACACCTTCCGGTTTTCTTTAAAAAAGTTGGTGACTTTGCCGCCAATCTTCTTGATATAATCAATCGTACCTTTTGTAGCTGTTCCTACTGTCTGTTCACTTCGCTTCGCTTTGGCATAATCCCGTTTGATCTGTTGCTTCTGAATCTGTTTTTTCAGTTTCTTCTGTTCCTGACGGGCTGCCGCCTGTGTCTGTTTCTCTTCCTGTCTTTCAAGTCTGCTTCTTTTTCTGAATGCCCTCTGTTTCCTGCGTCTGGCACTTCTCTGTTCCAGCCGGTAAACACCTTCGCCGCTTTCTTCTAACTTATGGGCACCTTCTACCGCCGCATTATCGTCTTCATTTTTGCTGATCTCACGGTGCAATGCTGCGGAAGCTGCACTTCCTGCTTTCTTGACAACAGAAGTTTTTTCTGTTTTCACAGATTCCCCTTCGCCAAACTTCAAGCGGGATTTCTTCTTTCCAGGAGCTTCTCCATCATTTGCCTGATAGACCTGTGCCTTCTTGGAATGCTGCTTTGCTTCCTTCTTCTTTTTTGCTTCCTCATAAGAAAACTTTTTGGCTTTTTCCTTCTGTTTCTGATGTCGGAAATTGACTCCATCCGTATCCATCTGGTTCAATTTCTCCATATCTTTATCATTTTTCACAGAAGCACCAGTTTCCTCATAAGCAAACTTCAAACGCTGTTTTTGTTTTGGCTTTTTGCTACCACCGGTCTGATTTCTCCGGCTGTCTCCTCTGTTTTCTGATAGATCCGCACGTTTTTCTTTCAGTCTCCCTGACTGTCCGGCTTCGGATTTTTCTGCAAGTCTGGATTCTTTTCCGACTTCAGCACGGATTCTTTTTCTATTTTGCTGTTTTCTACTCTGTCCAAGATCCTCACTTTGCTTCTCTGCCCGTATCAGTTCCGGTGCATCTCTGGATTTTTGCACAGAGGGACGAATATTTTTCCCACTCCGTTCAGACTGGCGGGAAGACTTATCCACAAGGCTTAATTCTTTTTCCCCCTGTTTTCCTCCCATCTGCACATCACTGGCACGGTTACTGACACGAACAGAAGATTTATCCGTCAGGTTTTCTTCCACCAGACCATCCTTGGTCATCTTCTGGACTTTCTTATCCCTGACTTTCATTCTCTGTTCTGCCATTACTTACTCCTCCTTCTTCGGATACCCTTTCCCTGCCTGTAATAAACAGAGAAAAGCGATGCCAAATACAGCACCGCCACAAAATGTCAATCCATATGAAATTACCTGTAACATTGTTTTACTCCTCCTGTATTACCCTGCTTCGGCTGTTTCCTCCGGGCGGGTTGTCATAATCTTATAAAGGGAATTCTTCGGGAATCTGTCTACAAACGGAATAATCACATTTCCATAGAACAGAAGTCCTTCACCCTCATTACTGTTGGTTACATAAGACAGCTGGGTTGGTGAAATATTCAACTGTTTAGCCAGAATCTGCCTGTCACCGGATGCCTGGTTGAGCATATAGATAAAATCAGAGTTTTCAAAAATATTCTCGATTTCCCTGGAAGCTAAAAGATCCTTAATGTTCTGGGTAATTCCTGTCGGAATACCGCCCCATTTACGGAATCGCTTCCAGATTTCCACGCTGTAGGCTGCTGTCTGTTCTTCTTTTAAGAGAAGATGGAATTCATCCACATAGTAACGGGTGGATTTATGAGCGGAACGGTTGATCGTCACTCGGTTCCATACCTGGTCCTGCACAATCAGCATCCCGATCTTCTTCAGCTGTTTTCCAAGCTCCTTGATATCAAAACATACGATACGGTTGTTGATGTCCACATTTGTGCGATGATTAAATACATTTAGGGAACCTGTAACGTAAATCTCCAATGAAGTTGCCAGACGCTGTGCTTCCGGCTCTTCCTGTTTCCGCAACAGATTATATAAATCCTCCAGTATCGGCATCTTCTCTGGCACCGGATCAGCGAGATATTCCTGATAGACCAGCCGCACACAACGGTCAATGATCGTCTTTTCTACCGGTTCCAGTCCATTCTTTCCACCGACAATCAGTTCACACAGGGACAGAATAAAATCTGCCTTTAAGGACAGCGGATTATCTTCCTCTGAATAATTCAGGTTCAGATCCATCGGATTGATATACTGGTCTGATACCGGTGAAATCCGGATGACCTGTCCGTGCAGTGCCTGCACCAGTGGATAATACTCGGCTTCTGGATCACAAATAATAATATCGTCCTCCGTAATCAGGAAACAGTTCGTAATTTCTCTTTTTGCTGAGAAGGATTTACCGGAACCAGGTGTACCAAGAATCAGTCCATTCGGGTTCTTCAGACGCTTCCGGTCAACCATAATCATGTTGTTGGATAATGCATTCAATCCATAATAAAGAGCTTCCCCTTCCTGGAACAGTTCCTGTGTCGTAAATGGCACAAAGATCGCTGTTGCCGATGTGGTAAGCCCTCTCTGAATCTCAATTCGATTGACTCCCAGTGGAATACAGGACATCAATGCTGCTTCCTGCTGATAGTCCAGCTGTTTTAAGGAACAGTTGTATTTTTGTGCGATACCCTGTACCTGGAAGATATTGTTATCCAGCTTCTGACGCTTCTTTGCGGTATTCATCACCAACACTGTCACAAGAAACATACGCTCATTTCTGGACTGTAAATCTTCCAGCAGATTCTTTGCTTCTTCCCCGTAGGTCACAAGGTCCGATGGAAGTACGTCCATATCATAACCGGAACGTACTGCCCGCTTCTGCTCTTCAATCTTCATCTTATCCAGATCTGAAATCTTACTCTTGATCATCTTGATCGCAGAACTCTGGTCAATGGACTGGATATGAATGTTGACATTGATGCTGTCATCCACATCCAGGAAATCTGCAAGCATCCGGTCTGTAAGCTCCGGTGCAAGAATCTGCAGGTAACTCACACTCCCCATCGTTCTTCCCATCA
>CAJLTE010000175.1 GCA_905209435.1 uncultured Blautia sp.
GTATCCATTTGATGTAGTTTAGACACTGCAACGACTTTTGTTACAGTCCAAAATTATTTTTATCGATATTTTATCATAAAAATGTCTGTTTGTTGTAAAATAAAAATGTCTTTCTTATCAAATACTTATATTTCAAAATAGCTTTTATATCTCATATAACATTTTATAAAAAAAGAAATGTTTTCCATTCCCTTATTTGCTTACGGAAAACGTTTCTTTTCATTTACTCTTCATGAAGATTTCCGTTCTCATCGATCCAGGTTCCGTCTCCGTTATTGTAAAGGACTCTGGATTCTTCATCACCTTCACCTGCTGCTACAATTTCCATTCTGTTCATCGGAGGTGTATTATTCCAAAGAACAAGCATAATATCCAGTTCTGATTCTGGAAGTCTCTGATATGTTTTTTTCACGCTCTCATTCTCCCTCTTTCTACAAATGTAGGAACGATTTTATTATATCATATCAGTCTATTTCTGTATAGCTGTTTCCATTCTCATCAGAGATTTCGCTTTTAGTTTGTTACTGTTCAAAGGTATGTATAAGTCATTGTAAAAAGTGACGAAATTATTTTCTCTATTTTGTGGATAATTATCTTCAGCAGAAAAAACTGTATTTATAGTTTTTTCTGCTGTTCTTTTTCACAAAAGTTATACACCGAATCCTATCCATTCTTTCAGACAGAGGCCTTATATCTGCTCATTTCCAATCTTATAATGGAGATTTATCCACAGTCAGATTGCCCAATGGGTCATTTCCGGAAATTCGCTTTTTTCCTGCATTTCTGCTATACTTTTTTCAAGAAAGAGAGGTTGTTTTTATGGAGATTGATTTTATACAGGAACTAAAAAAACGTGATGAACTTCTTGACGGCTATCTCAGGCAGATCGAGATCCAGGAGGAATTCATCCAGAAACAGAAAGAGCTGATCGAATGTCTCGAGGATCATATCTCAAAGATCACAGATATCGTCGGCAGTGTTTAGCAGGACTGTACCGGAGGAAAACGTATGCCTGATACTTATGATCATATCACTCTCATGTGTCGGCTGAAAGCTGCACAACGCAGAAACAAAGAACTGGAATCTGGTGAAAGATATATCCAGTTAGAAGAACTTCATCAGAAAGAGTACAACGTTTATGAACATAAGATTGAGAAGCTGAAAAAAGAACTTGCAGATGCGCACAAAGAAACGATCCGTGTGCGCAATTACTGGTTTCAGGTACTGGAGGATATGCTCCGGGAGTTTGAAAAGGCACAAAAAAGGTCCGCGCAGGAACTCCGAAAAATGGAGATCCGTGCACTGAATGCAGAAAAGCAAAGAGAGGATGCACTGGATAAAGCAGCCGTTTTCAGACATCAGTTTTATGAAGCGGCATCCAGACTGGAAGAAGAACAGGGAAAGAATCTGAAACTACGGGCACAGATCAACCGTGATTATGAAAACTCTTCTATTCCTTCTTCAAAAGCAGTACGACGTAAAAAGATCACAAACAACAGGGAAAAAACAGGCAGAAGACCAGGCGGGCAGCCCGGCCACAAAGGGCACTGCCGGAAAAGACAGGAGCCTACACAGCCAGTTATTCTTCTTCCTCCACCTGAAGAAGTGCTCGAAGACTGTGCTTTTAAAAAGACTGCCAGGACCATCGTAAAGCAGATGGTAAGTATCCGTATGGTCCTGAATGTAACGGAATATCATGCAGATGTTTATTATAACAGTCATACGGGAGAACGTGCACATGCAGCATTTCCAGACGGAGTTATCGATGATGTGAATTATGATGGCAGCATACGGGCATTTCTGTTCCTTCTGAACAATGACTGCTGTACATCCATTGATAAGAGCAGGGCATTTCTGTCCGACCTGACGGGTGGAAAACTGAATATTTCCAAAGGCATGATAAGCAGACTAAACCGGAGTTTGCTTTAAAAACTGAGCCTGAACGCAGGTCTGCCTATGCAGATATGCTGCTTTCCCCTGTTATGCATACAGATTGTACAAATGCCAGGGAAAACGGAAAGAGCTGCCAGGTATATGTCTGTGCAACACCGGACGGAAAAGCCCTGTACTTTGCCCGCGAGAAAAAGGGACACGAAGGAGTAAAGGGTACGGTTGCAGAAGACTATCAGGGGATCCTTGTCCATGACCATGATATTACCTTTTATAATTATGGAGCAGATCATCAGGAATGCCTTGCCCATGTACTGCGGTATCTGAAAGCCAGCATAGAGAACGAACCAGACCGTACCTGGAATAAAAAAATGCATGCACTGGTGCAGGAAATGGTCCACTTCCGAAATGGATGCCGGCAGCCACACGGACCAGATCCGGAAATAGTCTCCGGATTCGAAAAACGATACCGTGAGATACTGGAAACTGCCCGGAAAGAATATGAAAACATTCCGGCAAATGATTATTACAAAGACGGGTACAATTTATTCCTGAGAATGGAGAAATACATGCACAACCATCTGTTGTTCCTGCATGATATCCGGGTACCTGCCACGAATAATGAAGCCGAAAGGCTTCTAAGGAATTATAAGCGGAAACAGGCGCAGGCCGTGACATTCAGAAGTTTCGAAAACATCGATTATCTCTGCCAATGCATGAGCATGCTTGTTTTGATGCGCCTTGAAGATCCGGCCAATATATATGACAGAGTGTCCAGAATATTTGGATAAAGAAAACCGATGGCTTTGACTGTTATCAGTCTACACCATCGGTTTTCTCAAGTCCAGCTAACCCTTGAACAGTAACTTAGTTTTTTGGCTTGTGCATTTTTATAAAAAATATCAGGCGTTTTCCTCCGGTCAGTTCCCCTTCATCCTTTTCCGCTCCGTCCCTCGACTTCAGCATTTCCTGCCCCAGGATCACATGCGGTTGCTTTTCCAACAGTCATGCAGACCACACTCCGGTGGAAATATTCCATTTCACCTGCACGGTTTTTCCGGGTAAGGCAGTCCGGACAGGATTTTTTTGTGCTGCTGAACAGTTCCACCTCATCAATTCCGGCCACCACATATCCACCAATGGTCCCCTCCCGGAATACACGGTTCTTTTTTAGTGTATCGATCGGCTGAACCGTATCAAACTTATTATTCCAATAGCTGCAATCAAAAGCAGCAACCAGCTATATTTAAGCCTTGTACATATAAAAGTGCACAGAAACAGTAACAGGCAAGAGCCGATCACATTACAGTTAACCATCCAGTCTATTACTTTACCTGTGCATGAGTTCACTATCATATCTCAATTTGCGCTTTTTATTCTGAGTATCTGGATGAAGCAATGCATTTTCACGTATTCCGCTATCTTTCAAAGCCTTTGGATAAAAAACGCTTCCTCAGAAATTTTCAGGACGCATTAGCTTATTACAACACTATGACTCAAAAGATTCCGATAGAAACTCATGATGGAATATATACTGTTCCATATTCCCATATTATTGCCATTGAAGCTCAGGTAAGAAAGGTGATCATACATACGATAAAAATATTCCGAATTTAAAAATACCTATCTTCTGTATCTTGAAAGTATGAGGTAAAACTATAGGGGACATGTAATCTTGCTATTTTTCAGATTCGTAGTCGAGGCGATTGTTATGTGGCATTACTCATCCAGCCTTTTTCTGCCAAAACACTCTGGCAAAATGAGAACTGGTTGCATTTGTCTGCTGTATTGTACTTTATTTCTGTTCTCTCTTATAGATAAAGTATGGAACATACATTATCGTATACGAAATATTTTTTCTTACTCTTTGACTATTTTCCGAAGTATTCCATCTCATATACTTCATCACATAGAATCTCTATATCCTCCCGATTATGACTT
>CAJLTE010000176.1 GCA_905209435.1 uncultured Blautia sp.
ATAATAGGCAGATGCTGTTGGATAGATTACTAACAGATTAGATAATAAAGAAATCGATAAATTCAAGTTTGTTAAAGATGGAAAGAAAAACATTATATTCTTGCCAAAAAGGCCTGTCGGAAGAGTCCGTTCAGATTAGATGAAAAATAATCTATTCTGGACGGGCTTTTTTGCGTTAGTGAGTGTGTTCAGGGAAAGGAAGTTGCCTATGGCAGAAAAGAAAGAATTAGCTGTAACAGAGGAAAAGGTCGTTGAGATTGAAATGGAGAGACTGAGATCTTTTGAAAATCATCCATTCAAGGTAAAGGCAGCTATACAGCGGAGCAGATGAGGCGGGAAATACTTGAAATACTGAAAATGAACATGAACAAATATTGGGATGAATAAAGGAGAAAAAACTTATGTGTAAGGTAATTGCAGTATCAAATCAAAAAGGTGGAGTTGGTTATGGAAAGTAAGTTATTATGAAAAGTTCATAGCCGCACATCCCATAAATCTGTCATTTTCTGATTGTGCAACTTTGCATAAAACTTCATGATTATTATAGACCACGGTCAATAAATATCATGGAGGTAATTATGGAAGAACAACAAACACTGGACAAACTCATCCAACAGACCTATGACTGGCTTGTTGCTGCAAAATATTCTAAAGGAACTGTGTACTCCTTTAAGTGCATCACAAATCAGTTAAAAACTTATGCTGTAGGAAAAAATGAAATCTATTTTTCCATGGATCTTGCGTTGTCATTTCTTGAAGACCACTACCATCTTTCAAGTGGCATTCGAGATAAGAAACCATGTTTTTTAAGATTCATGGAAATGCTTTCAGATTTTAAGCTTAACAATTCCGTTATGATCAAAGAACGTAAGCGTGAATACCAGTTCCCGGAAGTCTTTCTTCCGGCAGTAGAAGGCTACAACAAATATCGTAGGAGCATAAACATCAAGGAAGACAGTATTCTACGAACACAGCTTTATCTGGAAAGATTTTTTGATTTCTTGGAAGGAAAAGGATGCTGCTCATTTGAAAAAATCACTATTTCTGTAATTTATGATTTTATCGCAGCGTTATCCTGTTTTTCAAAACCGACTGCAGCTGCAACACTTAGAGCAGTAAAATTTTTTCTGGAATATTCCTTTAAAAATGGTTTTTATGACATGGATACCTATAAGAGGATCCCCTGCATTCATTACAACAAAAACAGCACACTTCCTTCTGTTTATACAGCAGAAGAAGTCTCAAAAACTTTAGCGGAGATCGATCTCGGCAATCCCGGCGGTAAGCGGGATTATGCAATTATCCTGTTGATTGCAAGGCTCGGATTAAGAGCTAGTGATGTGGCAAATCTACGTTTTGAAAACATTAACTGGGAAACAAATAAAATCAGTTTCTATCAGGTTAAGACAAAAAAACAAATAGAACTGCCTCTTCTGAAAGATGTAGGTGAGTCCATTATCGAATACATGAAATACGGTCGTCCGACTTGTAATTCGGATCATATTTTTGTCAGACACAGGGCACCTATACATGAATTTACAGCATCTGCTGTCGGCTCTACTGTCCACAGGCATCTTTTAAAAGCTGGAATTAAAACGGAAGGGCGTCATCACGGTGCACATGCACTGAGACATAGTCTGGCAGGAAGACTTCTGGAAAACAGGATTCCTCTTCCGGTCATTTCCGAAATCCTTGGACATTCAAGTACTGAAACCACCATGGCTTATCTAAGGGTTGATATTGAACAGCTTAGAAACTGTGCATTGGAGGTATCCGGTTATGAAAACTGAGCATAAAGCACCTGAAATGAGCGGCATATTTAAAGAACTTGCAGAAAATTTCATATCTTTCAAAAGAAATCTTGGATTTAAATATCAATCCGAGGAGAAAGTAATGTCCCGTTTTTGCAGATTCAGCAACGATTATGATCTGACGGAAGTCTGTATCACAAAAAAACTCGCAGAGGATTGGATAGCTCCCCGAGCAGGGGAGACAGGCAAAAGCCGTGCCCACAGACTGACATGTGTGAGGCAGTTTGGTGAATACCTGTACACTCTTGGCTATGAGGTATATTTTTTACCTGAACAACGTGGTATGTGGACTGCCTCCTTTGTTCCATATATTTTTACGCATGAGCAGATAATTGCATTGTTTGCAGCTGCTGATAACACTAAATTTTGTGATGACAGAAGAAACATACAAAACTGTCTGCCTGTTATTTTCAGGATGCTGTATGGATGTGGATTACGTGTTTCTGAAGCTCTAAAGCTGCAGGTAAAAGATGTAAATCTCACAGATGGTATCCTGACAATAAAAGGAGCCAAGATGGATAGGGATCGTCTGATCCCCATGTCCGAATCCCTTACACAGGCCTGTCAAAAATATGCTGATAAAATCTGGTGGGACAAAGATACAGATTATTTCTTCATGGCACCGGATCATACAATGATCAGCCCGAATACGATCTATGGAAAATTCCGTGTTTATCTTAAAGTGGTGGGGATTTCCCATGGTGGAAAAGGTCAGGGACCAAGACTTCACGATCTGCGTCATACCTTTGCAGTACACGTGCTGCAAAAATGGGTAACCGGGGGAAACGATCTCACTGCGATGCTTCCTATGCTTTCCACATATATGGGTCATAAATCTGTCAGTGCCACTTCCAGATATCTTCGGCTCACTGCTGAAGTTTATCCTGAGTTATTAAGCACAATAGAGGAAAAATGTGCTTTTGTGATTCCGGAGGTGCAAAATGAAGAAATATGATTTTGGTTTTTACCTTACAAGATTTTTGACCACATACCTCCCTTCACAGAGGGGTATAAAAGCAAACACACAATTGTCTTACAGGGACACGTTTTCTCTTTTGCTTATTTATTGTAAAGAACAGGAAAGTATACAACCGGATAAAGTAAAGCTTCAGCTTTTAGACCGTGAACTGATAAACCGCTTTTTGAACTGGCTTGAAGAAATACGTAACTGTAAACCGGCTACCCGAAATCAGCGTCTGGCGGCAATACACTCTTTTTTTCGTTTTCTCATCATTGAATGCCCTGAAAAAATAGAACAGTGCCAGCAGATCCTCGGCATACCCATGAAAAAAGTGGAACAGCCTTTGATAAAATATCTGTCTCTTGAAGGGACAAAGGCACTTCTGGAACAACCAAACGTTATGTCTCTCTCCGGTCGTCGTGATAGTGTTTTGCTGACGCTTATGTATGATACAGGATGCCGTGTACAGGAACTGGTTGATTTAAGGGTTTGTGATATCACACTTGCGGATACTGTAACCGTGAAACTAACCGGAAAAGGTGATAAAAGCAGGATCGTACCTGTAATGGCACCTACAGGACAGCTTATCAGACAATATATAGCTGAGAATCATCTGGATACTGCACTCTACCGAAACCATCCTTTATTTACCAACAGGTCAGGTAAGAAAATGACTCGTGCCGGGATTACCTACATCCTTCAAAAATATGCTGAACAGGCATATCTTTCCGGACATGAAGATGTTGATCCCAAACTGACTCCACACTGTTTGCGCCATTCAAAGGCAATGCACCTGCTCCAGTCAGGGATAAACCTTATCTATATCCGAGATCTGCTTGGACATTCGGATGTATCAACCACGGAAGTTTACGCCAGAGCAGACGAAAAAATGAAACGTGAGGCTCTTGAAAATGCTTATCAAAGTCCTTCAGACGGAGAAATGCCATCATGGCAGGAAGATAATGATCTTCTTAATTGGCTCAAAAACTTCGGTAAATAGCAACGCCTAATTATGCAAAGTAATTGGAGAAAGAAATGCTGAATATATCAGGTTTCT
>CAJLTE010000177.1 GCA_905209435.1 uncultured Blautia sp.
CCGCTTTGATTGCCTTTTTACGGTCTTCTTCAAAAGCATTGGCAGTCATCGCAATGATTGGTATATTTGCGCATTTCGGATCATTCAATGTACGGATTTCCCGGGTTGCGGTGTATCCATCCATCTTCGGCATCTGAATATCCATGAAGATCAGATCATATTTTCTGCCTTCTGCAGATGACATGATATTCACAGCATCTGTACCATCCTCAACGCAATCCACATCCAGACCAATTTCCTCCATGATCGCTGTTGCGATCTCCCGGTTCAGCTCATTATCCTCTACAAGAAGAACTTTCTTCCCTTCATAACGCCTCTGGATTTCTGCCCGGATTTTCTGCTTCTCATTCTTAAGGGGCTCTCTTTGCTCCGAATCAGGTTCCTCCTTCACAGTCGTCCCTGATATTTCACATTCAAGCATAACCGTAAACTCCGTTCCCCTTCCTACTTCGCTTTCAACCTGAATCGTACCGCCCAGCATATCCACAATGTTTTTGGTGATTGCCATTCCGAGACCGGTTCCTCCTATTCCATTCTCCGTAACGGTATGTTCTCTTGTAAATGAGTCAAACACCTGCTCCCTGAACTCCGGCGACATCCCAATTCCATTATCCTTCACACTGAATACCACTGTTGTACATCCGTCTCTTCTGCATGGTTTCTCAGAAACACGAATGTTAACCGTACCCCCGACCGGTGTAAATTTCACAGCATTACTGCTGATATTCAGAAGCACCTGCGTCAGGCGCAACTTGTCGGTAATGATATCTTCATGGAGTACATCCTGTGTATCAATATACAGCTCCTGCTGTTTAGAATGTACAGATTCCTGTATAATTGTATTTAAGTCATGCAAGATATCCGGCAGGTGTACAACTGTATATTCAATCCGTACGGAACCGTTCTCGATTCTGCTCATATCCAGCACATCATTGATTAGGCTGAGCAGATGCTGACCGGATATATGGATTTTTTTCAGATAATCCAGAACAAGCTCCTTATTGTCAATATGTGTTGTCGCAAGCGCAGTAAATCCAATGACCGCATTCATCGGCGTGCGGATATCATGAGACATATTATTCAGAAACACAGTCTTCGCCCTGTTCGCATGTTCTGCAGCCGCAAGTGCATTTCTCAGATTCCTATCCTGCGCAATCTCACGTTCTTTTTCTTCTGTCGCATCACGGATTGCAACCAGAACTGTACACAATTTCCCATCTTTATCATATCCCTGTGGCACAATGATCATTGTCATCCATCTTTCATCCACTGTCCGAGCTGTAAAACTCAGCGTTTCACGTTCTTCCAGACGTTTTGCCACCGTACTTATATCGACAAATTCCCAGTATGCCTTCTGAAATGGCTCTGCAATCACCTGCCTTATAAGTTCTTCCTGATGCGCTTTGAAAAGCATATCCCCTTTCTGATCTGGCTTCATATTTCCTGAAGATTTCAGGATTTCGATTTCCTCTGTTTTTAGATTCACAAGAGAAATAGAGGCATATGCATGCCCCAGTGCATTGATCACCCGAAGTCTTTTCTGGTCCTGAAGGATACTTCTCTTTTCTGTTCTGCTCCTGTTCACCCGATAAAGTAAGAAAAGGAGCAGTGCAAGCAGCACATAAATCACACATATAATATTTCGTGTGATGTACACCTGACTTTCCGGGAAAAAGATATATGCATCGTAGTCTTTGATCTTCTCCCGACGTCCGAACCAGTTTCCTGTCTCTGAACGAAGATGGACAATTCCATTCTCATCTACCTCAAATTTATTTTTATACTGACTTTTTGCTTCTTCTATAGAGCGGGCAGTCAGCTCCTGTCTGTTTGTACTGACAACCTTATCATCATCACAGATCACAACACTTCCATTCATCTCAAAAGGAAAGTCAGAAAATAACGATGCCATCGTCAGATCTCCGTTAAGCTCATTTACTTCCTCCTTCTGCGCATATGTGATCAGGATACCTGCTGCATCCTGTCTTGCCACTGCCGCAAAATCATAGATCTTTCCTTTATTTCTCAGACGAGTGGTATAAGTCTTTTCCGGATGCTCTGCAATATCACGTACATAATCACTTTTGATCAGCTTCTGCCACAGCGACATAGTATCTCCATCTTTTGCACTCTGTTCTGTCACCTTCAGATTCTGATCCAGTACAAGGATTCCTGTCAGGCGCTGTTCCCTGGCATATTCGTCTAGCATTTCTGTACTGAGATTTCCTTCCTGTTCTATGACTCTGCTTAATTCTGTTGTTTTGTCCAAAAGACGTACCAGGCTTTTCACCTGATCATTGGTGTTATAAATCTCATAACTTTCAATTCGGTTTTTTACAAAATCAAAGGTCTCATCCAGAGTACTGTTCAGCTTGCTATTATCTCTCGCTGTCAGCAGAAGAAAAGTCAGTATTCCGGAAAAAATCAGAATAAACACAAGCAAACACGCATTTCTGTCGACCCTCTTTTTCTTCTGTTTCTGCGGTATCTGCCTTCTTATCTGTCTGCTCATTTACTTTCTCCTCCCGGCAGAGTTTCGTCCGCATCCAATCCGTATTTTGTAACTATTTTTTCTGTAATCCCTTCGCTTTGCATCTCTGTAAGCGTTTCTGTAAGCTTTTCTGCCAATTCTTCGTGAGTTCCTTTTTTGAAAGCAATTCCAAGTTCTGATTTATAAGGACTTTCCTCCAGCATACGGTAAACGCCCTTGCCATCCTGTATCAGACTGCCAAGCATTGCCTCATGTCCCGCAATCGCATCTGCATAATTTTTTCTAAGTGCAGCATAAAGCTCATTCGACGAAGAAAAACAGTTCACCTGTTCTGCATGCGGAAGATCTGATTTTATATTATGAAGAAAGAGATCTTCTGCTTTTGTAGTCGCCTGAACTGCAATCCTCTTCCCTTTCAGATCCTGAAGTGTCCGGATTTCACTCTCGGCTCTTACAACCACCATCTGACGACTGTACATATACGGTCCTGCCCACTGATATTTGTTTTCTCTTTCATTCATGGAATAGCAGCTCCACAGACAGTCTATTGTTCCATCTGACAAAAGTTTCTCTTTATCTTCCCAGACAACCTTCTCAAATTCAGGCTGATAACCCAGCCTCTGAAAGGCTTCCTCTGCAAGTTCCACATCAATACCTTTATACTCGCCATCACTCGTCTGATAGCTGTAAGGTTCAAAATAATCTATTCCGATAACAATCTCCGGCAATTCACTGTCCGATGTTTTCTCTTTCTTTATTCCACATCCTCCCGGTATAAGGCTGCCTGCCAGAAGAAGTGCTGCAATACAAATTCTTTTTCTGCGGGTATGGGAGTCATTCTTTCGATTTTTTCTCATATCCAGTTCCTTTCCATTTATTACTGTTTCATAACCTGCGTGTCAGTGACCTTGTTTTCCCAATTAAAACAGAGGGCTTATCCAATTCGGGTAAACATCAAAACGGTGCAAAAAAAGTCCCACGTAAAAAACTTTTACAGGAACTTTTTTCATAATCATCTCAGTTTTTTGACTGATCTTCCTATAAATCTATCAACAAAACTTCTGATACAGATTATACATTTCATATACTTTCATGTCTACAATTATTTACTGCTCTGAAATATAAAACACACGTTACTGTTCACAGTAACGTAGCCAAAATTCATTCCAGATTGCCTGCGGCAATGGAATTTTGAATAGGACCTGCTGATTGCGGGAATACTTTTTTATTTCCAGTCAGAAGCA
>CAJLTE010000178.1 GCA_905209435.1 uncultured Blautia sp.
ATCCTCCTTCCGTAAATTCATTAAAATCTGCAGTTTTTTGAGCGCACAAATACAACGTACTCACGCGTTCGGCTTATATACTATCACAGCCAAAAATAAAATGCAAGCATTTTTTTGAATAAAATCGCACTTTTTCATTTTCTCCCCCATTTTTTCATATATCAAGTTTCAAAATTCCAATATCCCCTTCCTGAAAAATCGCAAATCTCCCCTCTCTTCCATCTACTCCCCCACTATATACTATCCGATTACCTGATTCTTCCTAATAATATACTACAAATACCTACAGATCATCATAGCGCCAATTACGAAACCACCAGCAACTAAACATTCCCACTGCCAATACACAGCGTATAAAAATAATTCATTTCATGTGCATTTGCAGGTATCTTAGATATTCTTAGCTTTCAGAAATCTGCGTTATGAGAAAATCAGGTCACTGTCTGAGCGAAGCGAGTTTGACCTGATTTCCTCATGCTTTTAGCAGATTTATGAAAGCTTAGAATATCTTAGATGCCGAAACCGCACATGAAATGAATTATTTTTATACGCGTCCCTTCTGACACAAAAAAAGAGAACCAGATCCCTCCAGCTCTCTTTATCTGCATTATCCTGCAGCCAATATTTCTTATTTATCTCTCCAGATAATTCTGCCCTTAGACAGATCATACGGAGACAGTTCAATCGTAACTTTATCTCCAGGAAGAATACGAATAAAATTCATACGTAACTTTCCACTGATATGTGCAAGCACCACATGTTTGTTCTCCAGTTCCACTTTAAACATCGCATTAGGCAGCTTTTCCAGAACAGTGCCTTCCACTTCGATTACATCTGCTTTTGACATTTTAAACCTCCTGTATGTCGTCCAATTATTTCGTAAGAGTCAGAATCTCCGGATCTCCGTCTGTAATAAGAATCGTATTCTCATAATGAGCAGAAAGAGAACCATCCATAGTTACAACAGTCCACTCATCATCCAGCCATGCCACATCTGCACGTCCCAGATTGATCATAGGCTCTACAGCAAGTGTCATACCCGGCATCAGACGAACTCCTCTTCGCTTCTGCGGAAAATTCGGGATCTGCGGATCCTCATGAAGGTGAGTGCCGATTCCATGTCCAACCAGGTCACGGACGATTCCGTAATGATATTTTGCAGCGTGTGCTCCGATTGCCTTGGAAATATCATTCAGATGATTTCCGGCACGTGCAGCCTTGATTCCTTCAAAGAAGCACTCTCTTGTCACATCCATCAGTTTCCGGGCTTCCGGTGAAACCTCACCAACGGCATAAGTTCTCGCTGCATCAGAATGATACCCTTTATAAATAAGACCGGCATCAATCTTTACAAGATCTCCCTCCTGAATAATCTTGTCTTCAGACGGGATTCCATGAACTACCTCATCATTCAGACTGATACAGAATGATGCAGGAAATCCTCCATAGTTCAGGAAATTCGGGATGCAGCCCATATCACGTATCATCTGTTCTCCGATACGATCAATTTCTTTGGTGCTCATTCCCGGTTTAATATACGGGATCAGGCCATCATGTACTTTTTCAAGCAGATGTCCTGCCTCTCTCATAAGTTCAATTTCATGTTCTGTCTTGATAGAAACCGACATTTTACCTCCAGATGGTGTTTAAAAACACCCAATTACTCTCCCAGGATGGCAACAATATCTGCAAATACTTCTTCAAGATTTTTTGTACCATCCACTGATTTTAAAATTCCCTCTTTAGTATAATAATCGATCAGCGGCTGTGTCTGCTCATGATATACGTTAAGACGTTTCTGAACTGTTTCAGGCTGGTCATCATCACGAAGCACCAGTTTCTCTCCACAGGTATCACAAACGCCCTCAACCTTCGGTGCTGCATGTACAACATGATAAGTAGCACCACATTTCAGGCAGGCACGTCTTCCGGACATACGGTTTACAATATTGGAATCCGGAACATCCACATCGATTGCATAATCAACTTTACTTCCCAGTTTGTTCAGAGCCTCTGTTAAGCACTCTGCCTGAGGAATTGTTCTTGGAAAACCATCCAGCACATAACCATTTGCTGCATCCGGCTGTTGTATTCTGTCCACAACCAGATCACAGGTCAGTTCATCAGGTACGAGAAGTCCCTGATCCATATAAGTTTTTGCTTTTTTACCCAGTTCTGTTCCATTTTTAATGTTTGCGCGGAAAATATCTCCGGTAGAAATATGCGGAATCTGATATTTCGCAGCAATTTTCTTCGCCTGAGTTCCTTTTCCTGCCCCCGGTGCACCCAACATAATGATTTTCATAAGTTATACCCTCCGTTTTCTTTTTTAGCAAATCAAGGCTGTGATGCCATGCACCACAACCTCTCATTTTTAATTGTTCAGAAAGCCTTTGTAATTACGTACGAGAAGCTGTGACTCAATCTGTTTCACAGTTTCGAGGATAACACCAACAACGATGATGATGGATGTACCGCCGAATGAAACATTCGCTCCAAATACACCATTAAAGATGAATGGAATAACGCACACAATAATAAGACCTACTGCACCTATAAATATAATATAATTTAAGATATTAGTCAAATAATCTGACGTAGGTTTTCCAGGACGAATACCTGGAATAAATCCACCCTGCTTTTTGATATTGTCTGCAACTTCCAGCGGATTAAATGTGATGGAAGTATAGAAATATGCAAAGAAAACGCAAAGTACGATGTAAAGAAGCAGTCCCCATGTATACTGGATCTGTTTCGGATTACACCAATTGTTGGAAGAAAGACCACGAAGAATCTCACTTCCGATTCCTGTACCATTACCCTTTCCTGTTAACTGTGCAATAACAGTCGGGAAAGACATAATAGAGGATGCAAAGATAACCGGGATAACACCTGCAGTGTTAACTTTCAGAGGAATATTAGTGGACTGACCGCCCATCAGTTTTCTTCCTACCATTTTCTTGGAATACTGAACCGGAATTCTTCTCTCTGCTCCGTTAAGGATAAGTACCAGAACAACTACTACAAGAATAACAGCTGCAATGATCAGTCCTGCAAGAGTACCTTTTGCAATTGTTTTTCCTTTAATAAAGTTCTCATACAGTAATGACAAGTCGCTTGGCATTCTGGAGATGATATTAATAGTAAGTACGATGGAAATACCATTTCCAACGCCCTTCTCTGTAATACGTTCACCAAGCCACATCAACATAGCTGAACCAGCTGTAAGGCAGGCAACAACTACAACACCTTTGAAGAAGTTCAGATTCGGGATCATACCCTGACGGCCGAAACCGATTGCCATTGCGATTGACTCGAATAAAGCAAGACCTACAGTTACATAACGTGTAATTGCAGTCATCTTCTTTCTTCCCTCTTCACCATCTCGCTGCATTTCTTCCAGTGCCGGAATGGCAATGGTAAGAAGCTGGATGATAATAGAAGATGTGATATAAGGTGTGATGTTCAATGCGAAAATTGACATTCTTTCAAATGAACCACCGGTGAACGCATCAAAGAAATTGAATGCGTCCCCAGTGTTGCTGCTGAACCACTGTTTGAAGAAATCACTGTCAACTCCGGGAACCGGAATCTGTGAACCGATACGGATGACAAAAATCATCCATATCAGGTAGAGCAGCTTACGTCTCATTTCTTTCACTCTAAAAACATTTTTAAGAGTTTCAAACATTAGATCAC
>CAJLTE010000179.1 GCA_905209435.1 uncultured Blautia sp.
CGAAATCTCCCACAAATTGTGACGCACATCTTGCAGA
Organism: uncultured Blautia sp.; assembly: GCA_905209435.1. The sequence goes on from CAJLTE010000179.1 coordinate 38, forward strand.
AAGCCTTTTTCAAACACGTTCTAGTTTTATTATAGTAATATAAACTTTCTATTTCCATGGATTTTTTACAGAACAATATATAAAAATCGTCCATAGATTGCGTATCCATGTTCAGAAAAAAGGGCGCCGCAAATAAATCGCAGCACCCTTAGATTTTCAAACTTATTTCACCGCACCGGTGATACCTTCTGCAAACTGCTTCTGCAGAACGAAGAATACAACCATGGTCGGAATGGAACAGAATAATACGCCGCACATCAGCATACCGTAATCGGTTACATAGCCTGTGATCAGGTTGGCGATCAGCATTGGCATTGTGATGGCTTTGTTATCTGTCATGATTACCTTCGGCCACAGGTATGCATTCCAGGCATTCATAAAGGTAATAACAGCGGCTGCCGCGTAGGTGGATTTCATGGTTGGAATAAACATCTGGAAAAAGATTCTCACTTCGCTTAAGCCGTCAATTCGTGCTGCTTCGATAATATCTACTGGAAAAGCTCTTGCATTCTGTCGGAACATCATGATCATAAATGGTGTGGAAATGATCGGAAGGATAAATCCGATGGATGTATTCAGAAGCTTCGCTTTTGAGAACATCTTAAACAACGGAACCATAGTAGCAACCTGAGGAACCATCATGGCAAGAAGGAGAATAGAAAACAATCTGTCTTTTCCTTTGTCATGATATACTTCGAATCCGTATCCGGCGATGGAACAGATCAGAAGGCAGATCACTGTAGTCAGGATTGCATAGAAGAAAGAGTTTCCAAGTGCTCTCCAAAGTGGCTGCTGGGATGTCAGGTTCTTAAAGTTCTCCATGAAATAGCTTCCCGGAATAATACGTCCGCGTGATACATCCGTGGAAGTATTCGTAGCTGCTGAAATCATCCAGTATAGCGGGAAAACGGAGAAAAATGATACAATGATCAGAAAAATGTATGTAGGAATCAATCTTCTCTGGATTGCGGATTTGTTTTTCTTAGTCACGAGTATCACCTACTTTCAAGTTGATAAATGCCAGAACTGCTACCATAATAAAGATAATAAAGGACATTGCTGCTGCATATCCGAAGTTCGGCACGTTGACAAAACAGGTATTGTAAACATAATGTGACATTGTGATGGTTGAGTTTGCAGGACCACCCTTTGTCAGGTTCATGGACTCATCAAACAGCTGTAAGGTACCGTTGATGGACATGATGAAGGTCATGATAATAGTGGGCTTCAGAAGCGGTACTGTAATCTTCCAGAAGGTTTTCCATCCGTTTGCACCATCGATCTTCGCTGCCTCATAAACAGAATATTCGATGTTCTGAAGTCCTGCCAGATAGAATACCATATTGTATCCGGTCCATCTCCAGATCAGGGCGATGATAATAACAATCTTCGCACTGGTGGAGTTTCCAAGGAAATTATATCCTGTGGAGAGAATTCCCAGTTTCATCAGAACACTGTTGACCAGACCGTCTGTTGCAAACATGGAACGGAAGATCAAGGAATAGGAAACCAGGGAAGTTGCACATGGAAGAAATACACATGTACGGAAAAAGCCTTTGAACTTCAGGTCTTTGTTGTTCAGAAGCTGTGCAAGCAGAATCGCAAGAATCAGCATGATCGGAACCTGAATGATCAGATACAGGAATGTGTTGCCAATGGACTGCTGGAACACTTTATCTGCAAGGATACGTTTGTAGTTACTGAAGATTGGATCTGCAAAACGCATATTTGCGCCGGCACCTGTCTGCAGGGAAATGATAAATGCCCGAATCATTGGATAAAAGCTCATGATGGCGATCATGATAGAAGCTGGTGCCAGGAATATCCATCCGGCAGCTTTCTGCTTCGTAGCCAGTGTCATACCTTTTTTCTTGGAATTCACAGGAACTCCTCCTTTCAAGCCTATATATACTGCAACTTTTCCATCTAACAGCTGTACCAGTGAGCAAAATATTTTTATGTAACTTCCTTTTGCTCAGCCGTACAACTGTTAGATAGGCGCCTGTATGGAGTAACAGGCATTTTCTTTGAACAGAAAACGGAGGACTACTTAGCAGTCCCCCGCCTCCTAATAATTAATTCCTATTTAATTTCAATTACTTGTCCCGGAAAGGATTACTCAGTCATCTTGAATGCCAGTGTATCCTGTGCTTCCTGAAGAGCGTCTTCCTTAGCTGTTCCGTTTACGATATTAACAACAGCTGTGTTTACGCACTCTCTTGCCTCATAGTGATATGGAGTCTTTGTGAACTCCGGAATATGAGAAGAGTACTCTACGATTGTTGAGAAAATCGGCTGTCCGCCAAAGAACTCGTTTGGCTCGTTGTAAACATCAGACTCACCAGCTGGCAGATAGCAGGAAATAGCACCTGTCTCAGAAAGGATTGCATCATAGAAGTCTGTGCTGGAGCCAAATGTGCTTGCAAGGAAGTCCTCAGCAAGCTCTACATTCTTGCAGTTAGAGGTAATATACCAGGAAGATCCACCGTTGTTTGCATAGTTTGTAGCTGTGTCAACACCGTCAACCTTAGGCATTGTGGTGATTCCCCATAAGCCTTTCTGATCTTCTGTGGACATCAGAGTAGCTGTGATCCAGTTACCATTTACAATACCAGCAGCCTCACCGCTTGTGATGGTTGCAATGTACTCATCCCAGTTGTTTACAAGTTTCACAACGTCGTTCTGAACCAGCTCTGTGTAAAGGTCGATACATTTCTCAGCTGTCTCATTGCCAACGATATAAGCTTCGCCGTCTTCGTTAACGAAGTTCGCACCACAGGACTGGATCATCATCATAAGGGTATCGCCGCCTGTTGCTTCGCTTGTAAGAAGGTATTTGCCGGTCTTCTCGTGAATATCTTTACCAATCTCTTCGAATTTGGACCATGTGATATCTGTAAGGTCATCCAGTGTATATCCTGCTTCTTCAAGGATATCGGTACGGTAGCAGGCGATAACAGCACCGTTATCAAACGGAACACCGTAATGTGTATCATCTACCATAGAATAGGACTGTTTCAGAGCTCCGAAATCATCCCAGTTAACATTCATATCTTTCAGGTCTGTGAAAGCATCTGGATAAGCTTTCAGGAATTTCTGATAGCTGTTATCCTGCATGAGAACGATATCCGGAAGTGTGCTGTAGTCACCAGCGTTAGCTGCTGTAGTAAGCTTGGTCTGGCAGTCATCAGAAGATGTCTCGATGATATCTACTGAAAAGCCTTCATGATCAGCTGCATACTGATCAGCTGCGATCTGCATGGACTTGATATTGAAGTTCTGGTCCCATGCCCATACGGTTAATGTGTTGTCGTTGTCCTCTGCAGATACAACTGTTGCTCCTGCTGCCATGGAAGCTACCATTGCACCTGTAAGTAATACGGTAAGTACTTTTTTCTTCATAGAAATATCCTCCCTTAAAATTGTTTCTCTGTATTTCTTATGAATGTATTATACCATCCGCATATAGGGTGATGTATGCAATACCGCTCATATAATGTGCATTTTCGACCATTATGCTTATTTTTTTCTTTTTCATGTTTCATTCATTTTTTCACAATTTTTCGTCATGTTTACGAAGCATGTGGTTTTTTTTCACTAATGTACACATGTATTATTTGATTTTCTGTA
>CAJLTE010000180.1 GCA_905209435.1 uncultured Blautia sp.
CGGCTCCAACTGTTTAATTCCTGTTCCGAAACGGCTGCCGATACCGGCTGCCATAATAAGTAATGTTGTGTTCATAATTTTTTCCTCTTGCTATCTTTTATTCCACAGTCACACTTTTAGCGAGGTTTCTCGGCTTATCCACATCCAGACCTTTGGCTACAGATACATAATAGCCAAGCAGCTGTAGCGGAATCACTGCTAGAGTGTGTCTGAAAAATCATTCCCGCAATCTGCACGCCCCACTTTGTGGGATATTTCACCCGAATTCAGTTGCCGTAGCTCGCTACGGCGCCCTCATCCGGGCAAAATATCCCACAAATTGTGACGCACATCTTGCAGAAAGCCTTTTTCAGACACGCTCTAGGCTGTGCAAAACGACTCTGGGTGATTTCCAGAGTCATCATCGACTTTATGCCTTGTAGCCCTTCTCGCAAATCACGTTAACTACTTCATCCACATGCTTCCCATAATCCTTAAATTTCTCGTTCAAAATTTTACTTTATAGTGATACCCAGATTTTTTATTCCCACACAAGCTTACAATCAGCCACACCAACCAAACTGTCCATAAACACTTCATTCAGTCGATTCTCTACCTGCTGCTTTGTAACACCTTTCTTCAGGATAACCTGCAGGAATCCTCCTCCGCCGGCACCGCAGACAAGCTTCCCATCAATCAGTTCTTCAATACTACTGAATATCTGCTCAATCAAAGTATTACTGCTTCCTGCATCAACTTTTTTACTCAGTTCCCAGTGGTAATCCAGAAGTTTTGCAAAGCCATCTACATTGCCACGTTCCAATTCGAAGCACATTAAAGCTGCTGTTTTCTGGATTTCTTCCAAAGCAAAAAGACTGTCTGGTTCGTTTCCAACGTAACGTCCGACGACATCACGAAGAAGGTTACGGGCAAGTCTTCTCTGTCCGGTATAAATCAGAACAAATCTGTCATCCAGTTCCCTCTTTGCAAACTCTGGGATATCCACGTGCGTTACTTTTAACTGCTGATCAATTCCTGGCATAGAGGTAATGTATTTCAACCCTGGAGTGATTCCTCCTACCTGATCCTGCCAGCCGCCACCAGTAGACATGATCTGTTCCATAGCAAGCACATGCGCGTAAAGATCTTTCTCTGTATATTCAATTCCCATAAACTCAAATACTGCTTTTACACAAGCTGCAGAAAGAATAGATGAAGTACCAAGCCCGGATCCTTTTGGAACGTTAGTTACTTCAGAATGCATTTCAAATCCACCACCAAGACGATCCAGAACCTCATCCAGACTACTTCCTTCTTTTGGAATAATTCCACAGGCAAGCAGACATGCTTTCTGCAGAGCAAACGGATCAAATGGATCACCAGTTGTCTGAAGCGGCTCAATCGTATCAAATTCTCCATGAACATCCATATCACGACTGTCGAAAACAATCTTCTTCTCACTAAGCTTCTCCAGTGTGACTTCTACAGGCTTCTGCCCATTCAGAAGAATCGCCACATTCAGTACTGTACCGCCATTTTCATTACAATATGGAGGTGTATCACTCCATCCACCGCCCCAGTTGACACGAAGCGGCAATTTTACTGTATGCTTTTCTGTGACGATTCGAGCATTTTCATTATAAGACAAATTTCTGAGCGTTGTAGCCAGAACCTCTGACTGAATCGTGCTGAAACATTCCTGAACCTCATCTTCGTCCTCCAGAATGGTTCCCAGATAATAATGAAGACGCATTTTTTCACTAAAATCTGCTTTTCTGATCCGACTTTCCAGCCATTCCTTCTGTATCTTTGTCAGCGACTCTCTCTTCCTCAGTTTAGCTGCCGGCACTTTGTTTCGGATTGCTTTCGCAATCTCATCCATCGCAACCAGATCTGCCATTCTCTTATTCCAGGCAATGATCGCATCCGGATCTGCATCATTAAATCCCGAACAAAGAGATTTTTTCTGTGCCTCTCTCCATGCGGAAAGATCCGCCTGATCTTCTCCCTTTACAATCGCATAAAGATTTAAGGCGGCTTTGACCGCTTCCTCAATCGTGTCTTTTTCCGGGTATAAGGCAGCCGACCATAATGTATGAGAATCATTCTCCCACAGCTTCGCACCAAGCCCCTTTTCAATCTCAGCCAGATCTCGTCCAAACAGTCTGTTCTCTTTCGGATTATCATTGATACCAAAAATACGGACAATGAACTTTCCATCTCTCTGTTTCAGTCCATGCAAAACAACATCAGCCGGAATCACCTCATCATGAATATCAATATAAGAAAGAACACAATTCTCTCCCACTTCTGAATTACCATGCACATAAGAAACTTCCAGATAACAGTTTTTACCCATATTTGCTCTGCTGCTTAAAACACTGTTATAGCCTGCTGTATCACTATCCTTAATACTGCTTCCAACCAAACGTCCCCAGCCAAGTTCACGATACTCATCTACACCACCGCTCATCAGTTTCAGGATTTCTCTCGTTGTACCAAAATGAATAAATTTAGCCGGTGCCAGACGAAGCAATTTCATCCTGTATGGACGCAATGCCTCCCACACACGTTCTCTTGCCTCAGTCAGTTCCTGACAAAATTCTCCTTCTGGTTTCTCCTGATAAAAAGCTTCCAGAGTAGATTCCTCTGCCAGCGGATACAAAAAGTCTGCATACAGAGAAAGTCTGGTCTTCTCATTTACATGTCTGTCATAATCTGCCTCTGTTTCGATCAGAGTATACAAGGATTTCATCATCTCTGTACTGAAAATAAGAGCCCCTGTATCGATGTCCACATAATCAGATTCATTTACAGCCCCTACTTCACGCAGAACTTCTACAGATTTCTTCTGCAGACAACACTTTACATTTCCATTCTCGCCATTCAGATAGACTCCGTGGTTCTTACCAGTTTCTACATGTTCCTTAAAGGAAATCGCTGCGGCACCGACGTTGTTGTAATCAATCTGAAGCGGATTAAACAACAGCAGAACATCTCCGGATAACAGAACCATACCTTCACGGATACGTGATGGCACAGAACTCATACAAATCATAAATTCATCAAACAAAGTAGAATTACGTCCATTCGGCAATGCATGCGGTACCGGTGAAAAAAGCTTACCCAATGCAGAATACTGCGGTACACGCTTACTGTCTCCACCCGAATGAATAACCAGTATACGAAGACCGTCAAAGGATTCTTCCTGCTCATGCAGGTATTTCAGCACTTCCAGAGTTGCTCCGCCAGATCCCACACGCTTACCATCGCGATCCGGAATTGCAACAAAAGTGGTCTCCTTCGGGAGAAAAGCCTTACGTTCCTCTATCTGCTTACGAAATCCCTCGGCCTGCTGCTCATTGGAAGCTGTCAGGATTACATAGTCCCATTTCGGGAAATTCTTAAGTTTTAATGAGCGGTTATAATCATCCCAGCAATCCCTGTATGCCTGGGATAAAAATAGTGAATATAGATTCTTCATATGTAATGTTCTCCTTTTTCATAAAGCACTAAATGTTAAGTTAATGACATTGAGTATTTATGCGGGTAAATCGATTTTAGTCGTAAATTTACTAGAAGTTCACAGTCTATCACCCGCCGCACAGAGGCTGTTGACTTGGATGACTACCGCACAGGTTGTGCGGCGTGTTTATAAAACTTTTAGGCTTTCTTTAT
>CAJLTE010000181.1 GCA_905209435.1 uncultured Blautia sp.
GGAAGTATGCGGACTATAAAGAAATGGAAGTGGTCAGGGAATACTGTGATGCAGGCAGATCTGGAATGAGCATCAAGGGCAGACCGGCTTTTATGGAAATGATGGATGACATTTCCTGTGAGAAAGATGAGATCTCCTGTGTGCTGGTGTTTAAGTTATCCCGCTTTGGAAGAAATGCGGCAGATATTTTGAAGTCTGTGCAGCTGTTGATGGATTTTGATGTGGATCTGGTCTGTGTTGAGGATGCCATTGACAGTTCCACGCAGGGCGGACGTCTGACACTTGCTATCCTGTCGGCTGTGGCAGAAATGGAGCATGAGAATATTACAGTCCAGTTCACGACGGCGAGGATGCAGAAGCTGATGAATGGGGGATGGCCGGGCGGCGGCGTGCCGTATGGATATGTGAGTGTGAATAAGGAACTGATGGTGGTTCCTGAGGCGGCGGATCTGGTGAGGATGATTTATCAGAAATATCTGGAACCGGATATGATGCTGAATACGGTTGTGGGCTGGATGAATGAGAATGGTTATAAGCGTGTGGTGAAGGGAGAGGATAAGGTTATCACTTCGGATTTTGTTTCTTCGGTGCTGGGAAATCCTATTTATTATGGGATGATCGTATATAACAGGCGGACAAATTCTGAGGAGATTAAGAAAAATCCCAAAGAGATCATTTCCGTCAGGGGAAAGCATGAGGCAATTATTTCGGAAGATGTCTGGATGCGGGTGCAGGAGAAGCGGAAGAGGCTGAGAAGGCCGCAGAAAAAGGTGGATGATCCGGAGAGAATCAGTATTCTGTCTGGTTTGGTGAAGTGTCCAGTGTGCGGAACTGGAATGATTACAAAAAAGAATAAACGAAAGAACAATAATCATGGGGCTATTATAAGATTGTTTATTCTTATGGATGCCGGAATTATCGTAAGAGTGCAGGGCGTGTCTGTAATTGTAGCTGGACGTACAATCAGAAAAAACTGGACGGAGCTGTGATGGAAATTGTTGGAAAGGTGACAGAGACGCGGGAGTTCCGTCAGACGGTTATGAATACGGTTGGTGACAGGAGTTCATTGGATGCTTGTGAAGCGGATCTGAAAAGAACCAGAAAAGAACTGCACAGTCAGGAGCATCTGAAATATAAGCTGGGGGCGGAACTGGATAATCTGGATGTTCTTGCAGAAGATTATGATGATGAATACGAGGCTGTTCAGTCAAAGATTGATGAGGTTTATGACAGAATCGAGATTCTGGAGGAAAGGATCCGGAAGCTGAAAAAGCGGATGGAGGCTTTGAAGAAAGGCGTTCGTTCTTCTGATAATATACAGAAGATTCTTGATGACTTTGACCTGCTGTTTGAGAGAATGAACTGCAAGGAACGCAGGGAGCTGTGCAGGCAGTTCATTGAAAGAATTGATGTCTTCCAGGAAGAAAGGGAAGACGGCAGGATTTTGAAAAGGATTGTGTTTCGTTTTCCGGTTTATTATGAGGAGGAAGGAAAAAGGGCAGAGAATGATGAACCGGATGAAGTGGTGACATTTGAAGTAGACTGTACAGAGCATCGGGTGACTGCTTCTGAGGCAAAAGCAACCTATGCGGAGATCAGGGCATATGTGAAAGGAAAGTATGGAATGAATGTTTCTTCCTTATATATTGCGCAGGTAAAACGGAAGTATGGTCTGGATGTGGGAAAGGCTTATAACAAGCCGGCTAAAAATAAGAATCATGTGCCGGTCTGTCCGGTGGAAAAGGAAGTGTTAATTCTGGATGCCTTGAAGCATTTCCGGATGCTGGATGAGGATGTGGAGTACAGGAAGGAGAGTGCAGTGTGAAAAAGAAATGTTATATTTATATCCGTGTTTCTACGACAATGCAGGTGGACGGCTACAGTCTGGAGGCACAGAAAGAAAGGCTGATGAAGTTTGCGGAGTTCCAAGAAATGGAAGTGGGCAGGGAATACTGTGATGCTGGTAAATCCGGAAAGAGTATTACGGGCAGACCGGAGTTTCAGAGGATGCTGCAGGATGTGTCCGAGGAACGTGACGGAGTGGCATTTATTCTGGTGTTTAAGCTGTCACGTTTTGGAAGGAATGCAGCAGATGTTTTAAACTCCCTGCAGTTTATCCAGGATTATGGAGTGAATCTGATCTGTGTGGAAGACGGGATTGATTCTTCTAAGGATTCCGGCAAGCTGACCATCACGGTGCTGTCGGCAGTGGCTGAGATTGAAAGGGAGAATATTCTGGTCCAGACAATGGAAGGAAGAAAGCAGAAGGCCAGAGAGGGGAAATGGAATGGCGGGCAGGCTCCTTTTGGATATGATCTGGATTCAAAGAACAGCACACTGGTGGTGAATGAGGAAGAAGCGGAGATTGTGCGGATCATTTATGACAAGTTTGTTCATACGGATATGGGAGCAGATGCTATCTGTAATTATCTGAACCAGAGAGGTTATACGAAGAAAAAGGTACGAGGACATGAACTGAATTATTTTGCCAGAGGGCTGATCATGAAGATTCTGGATAATCCGGTTTATACAGGGAAGATTGCTTACGGGAAGAATGTTACGGAGAAGGTGAAGGGAACGAGGGATGAATACCGGCGTGTGAAGACTGATGATTACCTGCTGGCAGATGGACTGCATGAGGCGATTGTGGATGAAGAGACGTGGGAGGCGGCGAGAGAGAAAAGGAAGAGGACGGGGGTTAGGTTTGTTAAAACTCATAGTCTGGAGCATGAACATATTTTAACTGGATTGATCCGATGTCCTCTTTGCGGCGGTGGAATGAGTGGAACAGTTCAACGACGGCAGAATAAGAAAACTGGGGAATACAAAGATACATTTTATTACAGATGTCATCACAGAAAAAAAGTTGATGGAAAGATTTGTGACTACAAGCCGATGCTGAACCAGAAATTATTTAATGCAGAAGTAGAGGAATTTATCCGGTATATGGTTGCGGGGGATGAGTTCCGAAAGTTTGTGCAGGAGAAACTGGAAGAGAAGGTGGATGTTTCTGCTTTGGAAACTGAGAGGGAGCAGCTACAGAAACAGTTAAAACAGGTACAAGGGTCGAAGCTGAAACTGATACAGATGCTGGATCGCCTGGATACTGGGGATAAGCATTATACGAGAAAATATCAGGATATGCAGGACAGGCTGGATAACCTGTATGATAAGGTGGCAGAGTTTGAGGAGGCGATGAAAGATATTGATGCTAAGATTGGGGCATCTTACGGGAAAGAAATTACGGGTAAAAAATTGTATGAATTTCTTCTGGATTTTGATATACTGTATGATAAAATGACAGATATGGAAAAGAAAGAATTTATGAATACATTTATTGAGAAGATTGAATTGAAGAATGAAACTGTTAATAATGGGACAGGTCAGGGTTCGCGCATTGAACATATTGATCTTGCATTTCCGGTGTATTATGGGGATTGTAAAGGGACAAGAATTCGTATGCCCGAAGAAAACACAGTCGAGACGGTTGTTCTTTTGTCCCAACTGAAACAAAAGCCGGATGATTACA
>CAJLTE010000182.1 GCA_905209435.1 uncultured Blautia sp.
TACTGCAATAAGCAAAACTGCCCACCAGAGCTTCAAACCGAATTTTTTCGCTTCCACTGACATTTGGATCCGAAGCAATGCATCGGTCAGAATCACAAGACCGAAAATCACGAAAATCAGTCTTAGTATGGCTTCCCTTCTCACCAGAATCAGAATTCCAACTGCAATCATGAGAATTCCAAAGCCAAGGTCAAATTGAAAAGCCAGACAGTAAAAATCTCTGGAAAAATAGCCGATAATTTTTATGATTCCATCTGCAATGAACAGAATTCCTGCAAGAACACAAATTATTTTCACGGCTTTTTCCGGAACAGCCATCAAAAAAATTCCCAAAGCACAGAAAACAACTGCCATCACTATATATCCATTTCGTGCTATTTTCAAAGTTCCTGACGAATTCATTCTGATTCTCCTTTCTGCTTTTCATGGATTTATTATAGTAAGATAAATTTCAAAAAGGAACGGACAAAAAAAGGACTGTGTCTGAAATTCAGACACAATCCCATATTTGCCTAAAAGCTTACCGCATTTCCATTTTCCGAGGAAAAAAGCAGATTTACAAATTCCCTATACGATTTTCAGATAAACAGGTTTGGTTCCTGCCGCCTTTTCCAATGTTTTCTCAAAAGTATTTTCATAGAGTTCACGCAGTTTCTCTGCATATTCTGTCAGATCGTAAGACATCCTGTGATCCATCCAGTCCAGAATCACTCCGATCATTACGCATTTATAAAAATGCATGAGCACCTTCATATCTTCTTTTTCCATAATTTCTTCTTTAAAATTATGTACGATATACTGCTTTATAACATACTGGCACATTTTATCCAGTGCACTGGTAAACGTTTCTCTCTGCACGGAACAGTAAATATGGAGCATGGCCTTCTTGTTCTCTCCGATCAGCTTCACCAGTACCTCAAGGCATTCCAGCATAGAATCCACTTCCACCGGATGTTCAAAAGCGTTGTCTACTTCCCGAAGAAGAGCTGATTCCACAACATCAGAAATATCGCGGAAATGATAATAGAAAGTATTCCGGTTCACACCGCAGCGCTCCACAATATCCTTCACTGTAATTTTCGCAAGAGGTTTCTCATTAAGCAGTTCAAACAAAGTCCTGATAATAATTTCTTTCGTAAAACCAGACATTTTCTCACCTGTCATCTTGAAATGAAGCCGTAAAAAAGCCTAATCGGCTATGTTTCTGGCTTGTTAAGTTATTATCACAGATTATGCCACAAACCAATTTAAAATGCAAGGACAACGCGCCCTTGCATTTACATTAATTTCCCCTGTTCTGATAAAACATCAATTTCTGGAACTGATTCATTTCTTCGGATACGTCCCGGACAGCTCCATAAAACATTTTATGTCCATCCTGTTCTCTCAGGAAAAATGCTTTGATATTTATCCATATATACTGACCGTCTTCTCTTCTGCGGCGCACAGTTCCCTCTGCACCTTCAGCCAGTCTCTGGAAAGACCGCTGGAAAATATTCTGCATTTTTTTCCTGTCATCCGGGTGTATTGCCTCCATGACCTGAACATTCTCTGCCAGATCCACAGGATCCTGTCCAACCAGCAGACAGTACTTATCATTTACCTGCAGCAGCTCCACATTGTCACAATATACATCATAAATGGCAATTGGCCCAAGAATATTATTCAGTATGCTGTCACTTGCCAGCTCAGACTGAAACAGATCCTTGAAACGCACATGCTCAATTTTTCGTGCCTGAATCCCCCGGTAATCCACATTATTCTCGTCATTGAGAAGTGCTTTTATTTCTTCAACCGGAAGAGGCTTGTAGAAGAAATAACCCTGACCATAAATACAGCCCATATTCAGCAGATAATTGATCTGGTCTTCCGTCTCAACGCCCTCTGCGATCATGCGAAGTCCCATAATATTTGCCATTCTGGTAACAGCCTCAAGAATTCCCATTCCCTTGTCCATGGTATTCTCATCCATTTTCAGGAACTTCATGTCAATCTTCAGAACGTCTACATTTACATCCTTCAGCATATTCAAAGAAGAATATCCGCTTCCAAAATCATCCATCAGAACGGTAAAGCCTGCATTTCGCAGTGCCTCTGCCACACCGGTAATCACCTTATATTCTTCTACATAAGCACTTTCTGTAATCTCCAGCTCTACATATTCCGGCGGAAGCCCATATTTGCGAACCAGATTTTTAAAATGCTCTACTACATCAATTGCATAAATATCCACACTGGATACATTGACAGAAATAGGAATTACCTTGTGTCCGCTTTTTATCCAGTCCTGCAGCGTCTGGCAAACCTGCTCCCACACCTTCATGTCCAGTTCTGTGATCAGTCCGTTACTCTCCATAACCGGAATAAAATATCCAGGTGCCACAATTCCCTTCTCAGGATGCTTCCAGCGCACCAGAGATTCCAGTCCGACGATCTTACCTGTGTTCAGATTACATTTCGGCTGAAGATAGTAGATAAACTCATCTCTTTCCAGACCGGCCTGCACTTCAGCAAGGAGCACATGATTATTCTCCAGGCGTGTCTTCATATCTGAGCTGTAATAAGCACAGCGTACAGCATAATTTCCCTTTACTGTCTCCTGCGCAAGAATTGCCCGGTCATACATCTGTGAAGCACTGAGACTGATATCATCAATTACATAAAAACCAAAAGCAGGAAGGAATCCGGTATGTCCACCGTATGCACGCACAAATCCGGTAATACGGCATTTCAGATTTTCGAGAACTTTTTCATCATTTGGAAGAACAATTACAAAGTCATCCCCACCCATATATCCGGCAATCCCGCCAAATTCCTGACGCATTTTATTAAGATGCGCCCCGATTTCTCTTAGGAGCTTGTCTCCTGCCACCTGACCATACCATTCGTTAAAAAGCTTAAAATGTTCAATATCAATGGCTATCAGACAGTATTTCCCTGCCGCAGCTTCATTTATTCTGAGAAAGGTTTCTGTCTGTGTAAAAAAAGGAATTCTGGCAAATAAACCTGTAAGCTTATTCTTCTCCGTCTTGCCCGGGTTTCTCCGTTCCAGGATCTCCTTCTTCATATTTACAAAACGGCAAAGATTATCCATATCTTCCTCGTAAATATCCTTTGCCAAAATCACATGACAGTTCCTTGCTCCCGGCCACTCGACCTCTCCAGCATTGATTTTCAGCCATTTCCCTTGATCTTCATTATAGAATAAATCTGTCTTCCGGTTCGGATGTGCCAACGGGCAATTACGACAGGGCTTCTCTCTTCCCCGAAACTTCTCATAACAGATCTCTCCGGGCTCAAAATCCGAAAACTGTTTCATCAGTGCTTTACTCATATACTGAATTCGATATGACTCATCTACTATGTATGTAATTGTCTCAGTTCTCTTCTCCTGTCTCATACGCGTCCTTTTCCATTTCTGAATGTAAATCCAACGATTAAAACTATTAAAAATATTATAAGCTATTCCTTTTCAATACGCAACAGGTCAACTCGCGAAAGTTTTTCT
>CAJLTE010000183.1 GCA_905209435.1 uncultured Blautia sp.
CTGGTAAATTGTTTTGTTTTCCCTGGTGGATTGTTTACCCATGAGAATTTCCTCCTCGTATATCGCTAAACTTGCAGATTATTTATGTTCCAGGCCGCATGCTGAGCGTGTATTTCTTGTATTAATTTTATTATACATAAATTATGAATTAACAACAAGTAATAGACTTTGTAAAATTACCTATTTTATAAATCATTTCACGGGAATTTTTTACAATTAAATAATCCATTCCAAGGGAAAGCCAGCCCAGCTATTCATTGGAAAGACCATAGAAAAGACAGGTTCAGATACACTGATTAACCTCAGTATGTTCGGAACTGTTTTTTTTGTTGCTATCGTTACTTTCGGCTGCCTTTGCCACACTTGCTTCCTGGAGATTTCAATGACAAACCCTCTCCCATAAGGTATAATAAAGTAGAGTATTTTGTTTTGCTCACCACGAAACGAGAGGGAGATTTACATTAATGGATGCGAATGTGATCAATGAATTGAATTAAAGGAAGCAGAAGCGGCAAAATGGCTTACAAGGGATCAGTTAGATAGTGTTGCCTGGTTACCGGCAGACGTCACTTTGATAGATAAAATCCGAAGGTACATGAAATAAGCTAAGATCGAGGAGAAACTTCCTGGACAAAACAATAGAATATTATAATAAAAATGCGGATATGTTTGTCTAGGGGACTCGTTTGGTAGATTTTACGGTTATACAGGAGCGGTTCACTAAAATGCTTCCGGTAGGTTCAAGGATATTAGATTTTGGTTGTGGTTCTGGTTGAGATTCACGATATAGCTGATTGGTTGTTACAGAGAAATCAAAGTTGGTGGAGAATATTTGTTATGATCAGAAAGATGCAGAACATAGATATTGATAGAGTTGCTGACATATGGTTAAAGACCAATTTAAAAGCACATTATTTTATTCCTGAGCAATATTGGACAAGTAATTATGAATTAGTGAAAGAAATGATGTTACAAGCGGAAGTCTATGTGTATGAAGATGATAAAATGATTCAGGGATTTGTCGGATTAAGTAACGAATACATGGAAGGTATTTTTGTTTCTGATGAAATGCAGTCATGTGGTATAGGTAAACTTTTATTAGAGTATATCAAGAATAAAAAAGTTAGATTGCGATTAAACGTATACCAGAAGAATGCCAGAGCCATCTCTTTTTACCAAAGAGAAGGGTTCGATATTCAATGCGAAGGATTCGATGATGCTACTGGTGAAAAAGAATACACAATGTTGTGGCAACAGAAATAGAAAGCGGATTTTTGGGGAGGATTTTATATGGAGTTTAACAATAAGGTAGTGATTGTGACGGGAGGCGCGCAGGGCATTGGAAAGACCATTGCAGAGGAATTGCCTTTATGAAAAAAGCATAAATATAATGACAACACCCAAAAGAAAGGAAGAAGTAATCATGTATAAAAAATTAATGACATGCCTGGAAAGCGTAAGAAAGAAAATTGATTTCAAACCAGAAGTTGCACTGATCCTTGGATCCGGACTTGGAGATTTTGCAGATGGAATTCAGATTGAACAGACCATCGACTATACGGACATCGAGGGATTTCCGGTTTCTACTGTAAAAGGACATAAGGGACGTTTTGTGTTTGGGTATGTGGAGAAAACACCGGTTGTAATCATGCAGGGACGTGTTCATTATTATGAAGGATACGCAATGTCAGATGTTGTTCTTCCAACGCGTCTTATGGGAATGCTCGGTGCGAAAAAAATCCTTCTCACTAATGCTGCAGGAGGAGCTAATCCTTCCTATAAACCGGGAGATTTCATGATGATCACAGATCACATTACAACGGGAGTTCCAAGCCCTCTGATAGGACCGAACATGGATGAGCTGGGAACCAGATTTCCGGATATGAGTGAGGTATACAGCCGCCGTCTTCAGGATGTGATCCGCAAATGTGCAAAAGAATGTGACATCAAACTTCAGGAAGGTGTTTATGTACAGTTTACAGGACCGAATTATGAGACTCCTGCAGAAGTAAGACTTGCACAGAGATGGGGTGGAGATGCAGTTGGAATGAGCACCGCATGCGAAGCTATGGCTGCCCGACACATGGGAATGGAAATCTGTGGAATTTCCTGTATCACAAATATGGCAGCAGGAATTTCCCAAAAAGAGCTTAACCATAAAGAAGTGCAGGAAACAGCAGACCGCGTAGCGAAATCCTTCAAGGAATTAGTAACAAAAGTTGTTGTAAATATGTAAGATCCATAAGTAAGACAGCAGAAAGGAGACAAAAATTATGAAGAAATATAAGAGAATATTTACTATTGTAATAGACTCCTTTGGGGCAGGAGAAATGCCGGACGCAGCCCAGTACGGGGATGAAGGAACAGATACTATGGGACATATTTCCCAGAATGTAGATGAATTTACGATTCCAAACCTTCAGAAGCTTGGAATTGCAAATCTTCATCCGTTGAAACAGGTTGCAGCAGTGGAGCGACCAATGGGTTATTATACATTTTTAAAAGAAGCCAGTACCGGAAAAGATACTATGACAGGACACTGGGAAATGATGGGGCTTCACATCACAAAACCGTTTAAGACTTTTACAGAGACCGGATTTCCAAAAGAGCTGATCGATGAGCTTGAGAAGAGAACGGGACATAAAGTAATTGGAAACAAGAGCTCCAGCGGAACAGAGATCCTGGATGAACTGGCTGAGGAAGAAATCGCTACCGGTCATATGATCGTTTACACATCTGCTGATTCTGTATTGCAGATCTGCGGAAACGAGGAGACTTTCGGACTGGATGAACTGTATCGCTGCTGTGAGATCGCCCGTGATATCACCATGAGGGATGAGTGGAAAGTCGGACGTGTTATTGCAAGACCTTACCTTGGCAAGAAAAAAGGTGAGTTCAAACGTACCAGCAACCGCCATGATTATGCACTGAAGCCTTACGGAAAAACTGCGCTTAATGCATTGAAGGATGCAGGTTATGATGTGATCTCCGTTGGAAAGATTTTTGATATTTTTGACGGCGAGGGACTGACAGAGTCCAATAAGTCAAAAAGCTCTGTTCATGGAATGGAGCAGACAATTGACATTGCGAAAAGAGAGTTTGAGGGGCTTTGTTTTGTAAATCTTGTAGATTTCGATGCTCTTTGGGGACATCGACGCAATGTAAAGGGATACGCAGAGGAACTTGAAAGATTTGATGTAAAACTTGGTGAACTTCTTGATGAGCTTCGTGAGGATGACCTTCTGATCATTACAGCTGACCACGGAAATGATCCGACGCATACAGGAACTGATCACACAAGAGAAAAAGTACCATTTTTTGCTTATTCTCCATCTATGGAGGGATACGGAAAACTGGAAGATCAGAATACTTTTGCAGTAATCGGTGCAACGATCGCAGATAATTTTGAAGTTAAGATGCCGGAGGGAACAATTGGAAGTTCTCTTCTGGATGAA
>CAJLTE010000184.1 GCA_905209435.1 uncultured Blautia sp.
TGTCAGTATAATTCCATAGTGAACATATTAAGTGCTGACAGCTATAAGCTGGCAGAAAGAGGGAATCAGGTGAGAAACCTGAGCGATCCGGTCACTGTAACAGAGGAGCGAATCTCATAGTCCATTGTGCTTACGCATGAGAAGGAGAGAGGAAGTGATGATTCTGGAGCCAGGAAACCTGCTTGGTATGGCGAGGTTAAACTTCCGATGAAAGTGTAACAACCAGTTTTGGGGAATCCGCAGCCCTGAGATGTTGTCCGCTTTTGTGAGTGGACATTTTTTATGGAATGATCGCCTGTTCAGAAGAATTATACAGATTAAATGGCAGGCGATACTACTTCGGATGAAACCGTTCCCTCCGCGTATATATGAACGGATCATATTCTACCCCGGAGTAGCATCGCTCCCTCTTAAATAATGATGATTCAGAAGCCGCATATGCGGTATTTTTTTTACACTTTTCCTGAGCCTGTTTGTAGAATTATTCCCGTAATCTCCTGCAGGGTGTGACGCACATCTTACAGAAAGCCTTTTTTAAACACGCTCTGGCAATATTCTATTCCTGTAAGCGGGAGTCATTTTTATCATTTGATTTTTGTGCATTACGAAATAGAATATAAAGAATATTTTGTTTTGAGTTGTATGAGATAAGGAGAGAAATATGGAGAAAAAATATTGGGAAGATAAAGAATACGCTTATTTCAGCCATAAGAAATGTGAGTATTTTCCCTGCCATAGAGGAGCTGATCCGGAGGACTTTAACTGTCTGTTCTGCTATTGCCCGCTTTATGCCCTTGGAGACAAATGCGGCGGAAATTTCAAATATAATGAGAAGGGATTTAAAGATTGTACGAATTGTCAGCTCCCTCATAAGAAGAAAAACTACGGTTATGTGACAGGAAAATATCAGGAACTTGCTGCGATGATGCAGAAAGTAAGAGAAGCAGATCATAAAAATGAAAATGAGTAATCAAAGAAATAAGTATAAAAAACTCTCCGGAATATATACGAAGTTAAGCTTACGTATTTATATTTCTCGGAGAGTTTTTGGTAATGTGAAAATCGATTGGAATTCTGCAGGCCAGACCCTTTTTATCGTATGCTTAACAGCATCTTTAATTTCGGAATCTGGTTGTTAAGAATCAGACCCTCTGGAAACATAGCATCATGAACGAAATCAGCAGCATAAGTGAAGTCTCCAATATGCTCTGTTCCATGACTGTCACTGGAAAGCACGATTGGAACCAGATACTTCTGGCAACAGGACAGAATCTGCGCGCAGTTGGCATGTGTATCGCCCCGATATCCGTAAGGCACCAGGGAAGCTTCGTTGATTTCAAGGATAACACCGTTTTCACCGGCAGATTTTACAACTGCGTCGTAATCTATGTCATACTGGGGATTATCAATGTGTCCCAGGATCTTTACAACCGGATTTTTCATTACGTTCAGAAAAGCAGTAGTGTTTTCTTCCCTGGTCTTAGGACGGAAATTCTGATAATGCATGCTGGCAATTGCGTAGTCCAGCTTATCAAGAAGCTCCTGTGGCAGATCTGTTTTTCCATCGGTATCCAGAATATTCAGTTCAATTCCATATAATAATTCCACATCGAAACGCTTCCTGGGCGAATAGATCAGGCTTCGGAAATAAGAAAAAGTTCCTGCAGCCAGAGTGGCTGGTCCGTGGTCTGTGATTCCAAGAAGCTTCAGCCCTTTTTGAGAAGCAGCCTTTGCCATGTCACTGATGGTGCAGGTTGTGCCGTGTCCGCTGGCAATGGAATGTGTGTGTATATCAGAAAGATACATAAAATCATCTCCTAGTCAAGATTACGTGAATATATGCAGTTGGTAATTTCGCTATAAAAGTGTTTTGAAAAGCCATTTACAGTTAACTTTAGTATGCCAGAGGGCAAAAAACATGTCAATCATAAATAAGAAAAAACAGAGAAAACAAATAAAAACAACATTACACTACAAGAAAAACCACATATAACATGCCAGGAAATGTTGCTTTTTGTTGACACTTGGAAATCAGAAAGGTATAATCAAATCAGATTATAAAAACTCTTTATTCAGGAGGAGAAAATGGGATACACAGATAATATGTCTCCGGAAATGAAACAGAGAATCGTACAGGAGCTTGTACCAGGCAAGCAGATTTCCTTGGCACATATCATTGCCAATCCGGATAAGATTCTTTACACCAAGCTGGGCCTTGATCCGTCGCTGGACTACTCAAGAGCGGCCATTGGGATCATGACTGTAAGTCCGGCAGAAACTGCTATCATTATGGCAGATATTGCGATGAAATCATCTGGCATTGAACTGGGGTTTGTTGATCGTTTCAGCGGAAGCCTGATCATCACAGGTACTGTGTCGGAAGTAGAAGCTTCTACCAGCGCAATTCTGGATTATGTGGGAAATAAACTGGGCTTTACTTTATGCCCCATTACAAGGACCTGACAGAATATGAAGAAACTTGTTCTGATCGGTCGCAGCGAGGCTGGAAAAACTACTTTGACCCAGGCCCTGCGTGGTGAAAAAATACATTATCATAAAACACAATATGTAAATAATTTTGATGTGATCGTAGATACGCCAGGAGAGTATGCCCAGACGAAAGGTCTGGGACACGCCCTGGCGTTGTATACATATGAATCAGATGTGGTAGGTCTGCTGGTATCTGCCACGGAACCTTATTGTCTTTTTCCACCTTGCATTACCTGTATGGCCAACCGTGAAGTAATTGGAATTGTTACCAAAATCCACAATCCGGATGCAAATGTAAAACTTGCCACGTCCTGGCTGGAGCTTGCCGGCTGTAAAAAAATCTTTTATGTAGACTCCAGGCAGCAGGAGGGCATTCCGGAGATTTTGGAATATCTCAGGGAAGATGGCGATGTAATGCCATGGGAAAAAGATGCCTCTGATCCTGTGAATTAGAAAATATCTGTCAAATGTGGAAAAAACAGCAAAACCACGAAAAACAACATAGCAATCCAGAAAAAAATCCACATAAAACAACATAAAACAACGGAAAAACCTTGACTTATAATGTGGAATGGTGTAAACTTACAACATAACCTAAAAAGTAACAGGCTAGCTATGCCTAGCCATGATAAGTTACCCGGTGCGGTACTATAACTTACATAATCCACCGCACCTGAATGTGCTTAAGGAGGAAAAAAGCATGGTAAACGAATACGAAATCAAAAAACAGATTTGCGACATCGGAAGAAGAATCTATAACCGCAACATGGTTGCAGCAAATGATGGAAACATCTCTGTAAAACTGAATGACAACGAGTTCCTTTGCACACCTACTGGTGTATCCAAAGGTTTCATGACCCCAGAGTTCATCTGTAAAGTAGATGCGAAAGGAAATGTTCTTCAGGCTAACCCGGGATTCAAACCATCATCTGAGATCAAGATGCATATGAGAGTAT
>CAJLTE010000185.1 GCA_905209435.1 uncultured Blautia sp.
TGCATCCAGCATCAGAAATACGTCATCCACATTCATTGACAGCTTTTGAAACAGCTCGTCCCTGTACAGAATCTCCGTATCCTTTTTCCTGAGGTTTATTCTGCCTTTTTGAATAATAAAACTAATAAGTAAAGCGGCAATACAGAGCACGACCGCACCAACAAGAAGTATCGTACTACGCTGCAGACTGTTCATACTGGCATTGACGATATCCGCCTTTACAAGCCCTAAGAATATCCAGTCCTGAATATCTGATTTTTCATAGACCAGATAATAGTTTCTTCCATCCAGATTTAGCAGCATTGCATCGGTACGTCTTGCTTTAAACTTCTCTGAAAGTTCATTAATTTCTTTTTCGGACATATCAGAATGCTCTCTCAGAACACCGAAGAAATTATACACGTTCCCCCATGCCTCAGAAGAATGATCAACCACAACACGGCCATCAGGATGAACAACAAAACTCTGGGCATTTCCATCAAAAGCAGAAATATCCAGTACATCTACGATATCAGAGTTTTCATAAGCAATGGCAATGGCATCATATTCAAATCCCTGATAAATTCCATGAGCCTTAGCTGTGGCAAAAACAAGCAGCTGGGATTTTCCGGGAACCGCTGCATTCGCTATCACATCATTTCCCTGCCGGATCTCATCTTCAATATTTTCCTGTAATCCAAGGTATCCGGTTTCCCCTGTTGCCATCTTATAGTTCCCGTCAGCTGACAGAAAAAAGAAGTCTAAAAAGCCGGCATCTTCCTGCGCTTTCTTTATATAATCCCGAATTTCACCTTCGCTGGAAATATCCTGCAGATTCTCACCCCACATATGAAGATAGTTCAGATTCTTATCTGTCAGTTCCCTCAGCATATTATCAGACTGATGAAAAACTTCCGTCAAATGAGAAACACTTTCCTCATAAATAGTTTTCGATACAAATCCAAAATATCGGAAAACTATCAACACAATTCCAAGAGAAACTGCAATAAAGACAGCTATCCTTAACCGTTTTATCATGACATTCTTCTCTCTTTTTGTATTATGATTCTTAATGCCCATCCTTCTCACCTCAAAGTCATGTAGTCTTCAGGCTCTGCAAGAACGGCATCACCATCTGAAATATATCCTGTCCATGTATCATCCACAGAGGTATTCCCTCCATCAAACACAATATTATCATCTGCCGGATAAGCCTCCATGTGTTTTGGTATCGCAAGACAGGTTACCGTGAAAGTATCATTATCCTGAATTTGTTTTCCGTCCTTTGTAACTTTGCTCAATGTATAATCATCATCTGTTTCTTTGACTTCTACAGAAATACCACTGAGCACAGGCAGAGAGCCTCGGTTAAACGGAGTAAATCCACCCTCATAGCCTTCTACAAAGTTTTTAACTGCCTCTTTCAGTTCGGCTCCGCTCATTTTGCTGCTGTAAGCTGAAAGTTCGTTCGGCATGATCATATCGCCCGCCATTTTTTCAGTATAGCCGGCTTTCAGCACGTTTCCCGTAAAGCTGTTTCCGGTTGCGATCAGCACATCTGACCCATAAATACCGCGCAGCGTGTTTGCCATAACAGAATATGCAGCATTTCCTCCACTACTATGGAAACGGTTTGAATAAGACTTCTGTGAATCCAAGACTACTTTTTCAGAAGTGGATTTCTCCTCAAGAAGCTGAGAATCAAATGACTGATAAGCCTGCCCTGCATCGTATTCTCCTGATATCATCTTCGAAACCACATCCTTAGAAACAGAGAAAAAGTCATTTGACGCAATGCGGATATACATATGGTTTTCTTCGATCACAGGTTTCACATCCTTCAGATATTCCGTAAGCTGGAGATCTACATCCTGACTGTAGCTTAACAGATCCTGTCCATCATAAACGATTCTATTCTGCGCATCCGCTGAAAGCATTGTGTCCAGTACCTTCATTGCTTTCTTTCGACGTGTCTCATCCTTTGTCAGATTGCTATTTAAAGCCACCTGGAAATATGGCGTAGTCATAATCCATTTTTCACCGTTTTCCTGAAAGAATGGAAGAAAGGTTGTGTTAATGCCCTGATCCTGAAACATTTTTACACCAGCAGAGGTGCCAAAGTACATGGCAAGCTTGCCACTTTGATACATCTCAACGATATCATCATAATTCATATCCAGATCATCCTGGCTCAGCCCGGTATCCTGAATGAACTGTTCCATACGTTCAAAAGCCTTTGGCCAGACTGTACTGTCCAGGCCTTCTCTCTTTGTATTATCCGGGTCACTGTAGGTAGTACGCCACTTTCGTCCGTCCACGGAAGACAGTTCTGATGCTGACAGACCCTGCAGTGTTTCCATACAGGTATAATCATAATAATAGTCTGCTGTAAATCCACGAATCCCCACTTTGTCAAATGTCTGGCAGGCAGAGACAAAACTTTCATAATCTGTTGGAAGAGGGATATCATACTTTTCAAAAAGGTCTTTGTTCACTACAAAACCATGTGCATCCGCACACACCGGAAGCCAGTTTACGCTTCCATCCTCATTCATAAAATTGCTGAGGTAGGTATCATAGACAGCACCAGCAACATTGGTTGTAGAAAGATCCATCAGATTGTCTTTCAGGGGACTCGCGTCATGCAGTGAGAAACGACAGCAGGTTATAATATCCGGCAATCCACCATTTTCATTCAGAAATTTGTAGAAATCCAGATCATTATTCCCTACGATAAATTCAACATTGATATCCGGGAGCTGTTCCTGAATATATGGTGCATATTTTTCATAGAGGTTTGTGCTCCATAAATACACAGTAATTGTTTCTGCATCTTCTTTTTCCGCACTTTTGCTGCCACATCCTGACAGAAGTGATATACTCATCACCATCATTAAAAGTACAGCTAAAACTCTGTTCCATTTTTTCTTTCTCATTACGAATCCCCCTTCTGAGACTATTTTTCAAACATGCTCTAATGCACCAATTTATGAATTATCTTTACCAATAGTTTTACATCAAAAGGTTTTGCGATATGTTCATTCATTCCTGCTTCTTTTGCTCTTAGCCTGTCCTCCGTGAATGCATTTGCTGTCATCGCAATAATCGGAATCACCTTTGCATCCTCCCTGTCCAGAGACCTAATCATCTTTGTGGCTTCATATCCATTCATGACTGGCATCATAATATCCATAAGAATAGCATCAAATTCACCAGATTCACTTTTTCTGAATAGCTCAACAGTTTCCTCGCCATTCCATGCTTTGGACACCTCAGCACCTTCATTCTGAAGCACAAATTCAGCGATTTCCATATTCAGCTCATTATCTTCCGCCAGAAGAATATGCAGCCCCTTTATAGATTTTTCGGATACATCCGCCTGTTCTTCACGTATATCCACATCCAGATCTATTTTAAATGGAACCCGGATCACAAATGTCGTCCCTATGCCTTC
>CAJLTE010000186.1 GCA_905209435.1 uncultured Blautia sp.
TGGAAAGGTCTTCTTCCTTCTTTCCTTTTCTTTTTTTACGTTTATAAGAGGATGGCCGGATCTCTTCAAAAAGTTCTTCTGTTTCTGCATCCGCACTGGCTTCTGCCTCATTGAACAGGTTCATCTGTTCATAGCCTTCGGCATACTTTTCGCTGGATGCACCAAACTGTTTCCTCTGTGCAAGGGTAAGGCGGTCAGAGAGCATGGCATTTAAGAATTCAAGTTCTTTCTGCTTTTCTTTCAGCAGCTGGATCTCGGTATCTTTTTTCTTTGTCTGCTCCTGCACGATCTTCATCAATGAGATCAGATCTTCCCGGCTCATGTTATTCAGTTGTTTATCTGTAAAGATCGGTTCCATATCCTGTTCTCCCTGCTTTAGCGTTATTAAAAGTATATCATGGTTCCAGCTGTTTTCCTATAAAAAACTGCGCTTACGGATATAGGAAATACGCTGGGAAATGCCATGTTTTTCATGATTTTTACGGGATTGACAGCTCCGCTGTCTTATGCTTACAGGATGATGTTTGGATGGTGTTCCTCAAATGCACCCCTGGGATTTAAGGAGAGCCCGTCACACAGCCAGTGGATCTCTTTCAGAGTCACCTGACGGAGTTCGTCCGGAGTATCCGGCCAGTGGAAGGCATTACGGTCGAGCCGTTTCATCAGGATCCAGAATCCGGATCCGTCCCATTGAAGGATTTTTATAGAAGTACGCCGACGGTTGCAGAACGCAAACATGCAGCGTGAGTATGGGTCGAGGTGAAATTTTAATTTAATGATGGCGGCCAGACCATTGTAACTTTTTCTCAGATCAGTGACTCCGCAGGAAAGATATACCGTTGTTCCTCCTGCCAGGTCAAGCATGGCGCTGCAGGAATCCCAGTATAGATTCCATCAGTTCCGGTCTGCAGGAATCAGATATTTCAATACGGATACTGTCTGAGATAAAAATACGCACCGATGAAGATTCCTCAGAGAGCAGCTTTCTGGCAGCTTCCTGTTCAGATGGAAGTCTGACAAAGACCATATCCCGTTCAGATTCGGATGCCGGCTCTTCTTTTGCAAGTCTGCGGATCCAGTATCCCATCGTAGATAAAGGGATACCGTTTTCTGCACACCATTGTTTACATGTTTGTCCACTGGTCTGGTATTGTTGGATACGGTCAGACCAGAGTTTTGCTTTTTCTTCTTTATTCATAGTGATATAGAATACCTCCTGAGTTTTAAGGAGATTGTAGCAGAATAAAAAACAAAAAAACAGATACGGATGATTACCTACTTACCTTTTAATCAGATTTTTCCTGTGCTGCTAGTAACAATGGATGATTTAAAAATGATAGAAAAATATTATTTACCTTTTTCAGAAGATGGGTATTTATTGGAAGAATTTAAATCAGATGTAACTTACATAATGGAATACATAATAGAAACAGATTTCTCAGCTGAACCATTTGATATTAACCTGGCAGATGAAATTTGTTCTATATTAGGAAAATGGAGTAAGAAAAAATATTCTTTTAGACAACAAAATATTGAAAATTTGAAAAATAAGATATGTCAATGTTTGGGAGAATTGTGTCAATACTTATCGCCAGTTTATATGCATTATATAGAGAATGGAAGGTTAATGTTTAATAATAGTTCGATTGAAGAAGGCGATCACTTAAGAGATGAGTTAGCTCCTCAAACATATCGAATACGCCAGAATATAGGAAATTTATTGGAAGAACTATATAATATTAAATGATTATAAGTAGTCTATTAATCAGTGGATTAGTAGACTACTTATAAAGATTTCTCACCTAAGCACTTTTTTGTGTGCTAAGAATTTTAATTTCGTCAATAGTTAAACCAGAGAAGTCAGCAATATCTTGCAGTGTCAATTTACCGGATGCTAACATACGTTTTGCAATTTCTACGGCTCTTTCATGTGAGCTTTCTTTTCGCATATTTTCCATTTCTCTGCACATAGTCAAAACTCCTTCCTCATCTTCTTTAAAATAACGTACTCTGTCAGCAAGGATTTTATAATACATGTCTTTCGGATTGGTACAGGAAAAATCGTGCATTAGTTTTCCGAGTTCTGTTTCATCTTTGATTTGGGAATTTATATAAATAATATGAGCTTCATCACCGAATGGTTCACCGGTTTCCTGGATGATGCGGTCAACATGATAAATTGGAAGCCCGGCTTTTAATACATCATTTTCGGTAATAAAAATCACATAGGTTTCAGTGAGAGCATCATATTTATCGCCAGCTTCAGTTATATTGGCATCTATAAGACTGCTATTGTATCTTGCACGTTTTGCATCAGCACCACGATCACTTCTTTGAATTTCTATATTATAAATGCGGTTATTGGAATCAACAGCTAATATATCCAAGCGAATAGAACGTCCCTGTAAATTTTTTATATCGTATTGTCCCTGCACAGATTGTACTTTAAGGTCATGTCTTTGCAAAATGATTTGAAGCAAAAATTCCGCACATGCCTTATCCTCAAAAACTTTACTCATAAAATCATCATCTAAAAGACGGAACCCCCTAAGACGTTGTAGATCTTCTTTATGTTTTTGTTCAAAATCTAGCGTTTCTTCTGTGTTATTCATTGTAAAAACACCACCTGCTTTCCTTTAGAACGGAATATAGTAAACATGAATTTCTGTATCATTATTTTAACATGGCAAATAGTAATCCTCAATACCTGAATTTTGAAATGACAAATGCCGATAAAAAATAACAGTCTATAAATTTTTTCCTTTTTCAATCTGTTGTTCCTGCTCACGATTCTTCCCAAGAATCATATCAATATTAGCGGAAACGGTACGAAGTTCCCGTTCATAATCCCGGCGGTTAGAAAAATCTTCCCGTTGTGAATCTTGCAATTCAATAAGCTGGTCTTTTTCAGCATATAGGGCTTTCATGGAAGGTAGCTTATTTCCGGCAGATTTTTCTTTCAGTGTCCGGAGAGCTGTATCATAAAGGGAAAGTTCTGCCCGGTGTTCTTCGTAGAATTTATTCTTATTGCGGCTCTTACGGTAGTCGGCATATACGTTTTTGTATGCAAGGTACTGTCCAGTAAAATGTATTTGCTCATTCACATCTTTAAGCTGCTGTTCTGTATCCTTTAAAGATTTTCTGGCGGCACTGGCTTGATCGGATGCCTGGTCAAGTGCCGTATGGAAATCTTCAAGAGAGTTATATCCATGTTCCTGGATATAGGCAACCGTCTGAGCCATCTGTTTCAAATTGGAGAGTTTGACTTTTTGAGCATAGGCTTCACTCTGCTGTGCTTTGATAC
>CAJLTE010000187.1 GCA_905209435.1 uncultured Blautia sp.
CATTCATAAATTCTTCCATTTTTCCTGTTAATTCCATCTTTTTAATCTCCCATCAGTCTAATTTTGATTGCTTCCAGCCACACCACAATCCAGCCTGCGAGGATAGGCAAAACATACAGTATAAAGCCCATTGCAAGCATTCTGAATGCCTCTGTGCCTGTTTCCTGTCCGAATCCATACCCCAATACAGCTGTGATACAGATGATTCCCGACAGGGTATGAAATACCGTTGCAGACAGCCATGTGATGAACATAACCACCAGCTGTATGATTGTCAGGCATATACGCACCGGCAATAACAAAATTTTTATAATAATTCTTACAACTGCCATGACTGTCCGCCCCTTTCACTGTTTTAAATATCTACGGTAATTATCCAGAACAGAATCCGTAACACCATTTTTATATACTTTACGGATATCTGCGATTTTTTCATGTTTCAGCAGTTTCAGCCAGTCCAACAGGTCTTTTCTGCTGTTTGCGAAATTACAGCATCTTCCATCTGCATATTCAATCCTGTATCTCATAAGCCCCTCCTACACGTACACCATTTCAGTCAGTATCATTTCATCTACCCGGCTTCTTACATTATTTGCCTGGCGAACCCATTCCATTTGATTTCTGACTTTCAATTCTTCTGTAATGTCTTCCTGTTTCATTATCTGCTCCATAAGTAAATCTCTACGTTGTACGCATTGCTCATTTACATCTGCAAGATGCGTCCAGAGTTTTCCACTGAGTGACAAGTAAGAATACAGTCCACTCTTGTAATCTCTCAGATAGTTTCTGCGGAGACTTCCATAAAATCCAATATCACGTGTCTCTTCTGGTACTGCAATTAACGGTAAATAAATCTCTCCAACAAGGATATAATCCAGTCCATTCTCTGTATCATGAATCAATGGTGCTAATTTTTTCATATTCGATAACCTCTCTGCTTGTTTTCTTCCTGTCCTTGTGGTACGATCAAGCCGAAGCGGTGACAGGTAATTCCTGCTCCGGTTCGAGTTCAGTTGGCTCTGGTTCTATTTGGTAGGTAGGCTCCAGAGCCTTCTTTTTTTGCTTGTTTCTCCATTTCTGTGTACTGGCAGTAGCTTTCTTTCTGTTTTCCAGAATCTTTTCATACTCCTTCATAGCCTTCGGATCACCAGCCTGTGCAGCCTTTTCAATCTCTTTTGCTTTTTTCTGCTGTTTCTGATAACTCCGTTTTCGGCTTGCCCGGTCTCTTTCCCGTCTTGCCCTCTCCTTATCCAGAATTGCTTCATACTGCCTGATTGCTTCTTCATCGCCACCTTCCGCAGCTGCTTTGATTCTGGCACGTTCTTCTTTACGCTTCTGTGAACACTTCCTAGCAGCTATCCTCTGTCTTTCTCTTTTGGCTTCTGCTTTACGCTGTTCTTCTTCCTGTCGGGCTTTTCTTTCCGCCTTCAGTTCTTCTTCCGAAAAAGGAACTGCAAACTGTCCGATAAAATTGAAGTAAATATCTATCCGCTGTGTCCGATCAAGACCCTTTCCTACCGCTTCATGAACCATAATTTTATCTACAAACTCATTTAGCATTCTTGGGGTAATTTCCTCAAAGTCCTGATATTTCTTTACAAGCCGGACAAACCGATCTCCACCATCTTCCGATTTTTGATTCTGACCGAGTTCTTGTTCCAGTTCTGCCACCTTTGCTTCCAGTTCCTGTTGTTCATCGTCATATTCTTTCATCATGCGATTAAAATGCCTGTCCGGGATTTTCCCCAGTACATTTCCTTCATACAGGTTCTTTATCAAAGTATCTAACTCCTGAATCCTGTTCTTAGCTGATTCGACCTCTTTTTGTGATTCTTGCAGGAACTTTTCACTGTAAGTTTCTTTCAGCTGTCCCACCTGTTCCAGAAATTCTTTTTGATTCGTCAGAACAAATCTGGCAACTCTGCGGATAGAATCATCAACAAGCTGATCCAGTGCCGATGACGTAATAAAATGGAATGTACACTCTTTATATTTGTTTCCATATGCCGAGCATGAAAAACTACTGTCTGAATCATAGCGTTTCCCGTCTTTTCTCTTTTGTGCTTCTGGGCTTCTGTAAGACATTCTGCTGCCACAGTCTGCACAATAGACAAGCCCTGATAACCTGTGTTTGTACGTGCCATTTGCCACACGCTTTGTCACTCTTTTTCTAAACTTTTGTGCCTGATTCCAAGTATCTTCATCAATAATCGCTTCATGTGTATTTTCAAAGATAATCAATTCCTCTGGTCTGGCTTTTCTTCGTTTCTTTGTTTTGAAGTTATCACAGATTGTTTTTCCAAGAATCGTATGCCCCATATATTCCCGCTTATCAAGAATCCCGCTGACTGCGGTAGCATTCCAGATATAAGGATCATGGTAACTGTGATTCCTACTCACTTCGCCTTCCTCATGCCGTTCCAGATATGCCGAAGGAATTAAGATATGCTCTTTTGTGAGAATATCTGCTACCTGTGCCGGACCATTTCCTTCGATTGCAAGCTGATATATTTTTCTTACAACTTTTGCTGCTTCTTCATCGACCAGCAAATGGTTTTTATCTTCTGGATCATGCTTATACCCATAAGGAATTGCACCACTGCATCTCTTGCCAGATTTCATTCTGGATTGAAAAATAGCTTTGATTTTCTTGCTTGTGTCCTTTGCATACCATTCATTCATGATATTCAGAAATGGTGTAAAATCATTATCCGTTGGTGTTGCACTGTCAATACTGTTGTTGATTGCAATGAAACGGACATCTTTCTCTGGAAACAGTATTTCTGTATAATATCCGACTTTCAGATAATTTCTTCCCAGTCGGCTCATATCCTTTACACAAATGGTATCAATCAGTCCTGCTTCCACATCAGCAATCATTTTCTGAAATCCAGGACGGTTAAAGGTAACTCCGCTGAATCCATCATCTGTATAGTGCCGGATATTCGTCAGTCCCTTTGCCTGTGCATATTCTTCCAGATAATTCTTCTGATTCGTGATACTGTTTGATTCCCCTTGCAGTTCATCGTCCTTTGACAATCTCTCATAGAGAGCTGTTAGCTTGTTATTTCGCTGTGCCACGCTTTCCACCTCCTTCCTGCGAAAATGTCTGCAAATACAGACAAATAAGCGTTTCTTCGCAACTTCTGTTTATGAAGCAACGTTTGTTTCTCTGTACTTTATATATTAAACCCTTCGGATCAGTGACCACATAGGACACGTGATCCGTCATCTGCATAAGATTGG
>CAJLTE010000188.1 GCA_905209435.1 uncultured Blautia sp.
TATCATCACAAACTATCGCAATAAAAAACCCTGTTGCTCACACGCACCAGGGTTTCAGACTGTAGACAAAGGGGGATGTGAAATAAGTCCCCTTTTGTGTGTTTCAAATCAGTTCTGTTAATACTTTAATGAAGAAGATCACGATCACCACAATCATAACCGGTTTTACGATCTTGTGACCGTTTGAAGTAAAGCTATGACTTCCAAGATAATTCCCTGCCATGTTACAAACTCCTGCTGCAATTCCCAGTGGCAAAAGCACTTTGCCATTGATCAGAAATACGACAAGTGCTGTGATATTGGTTGTCAGATTGATTGCCTTTGTGGCACCTGCTGCATCGTTTAATGTCATATGACAGAAACCGGTAAATAAAAGCATCAGAAATGTTCCTGTTCCCGGTCCGTAAATCCCATCATAAATACCAACTACAGCTGCGATCAGAATACTTTTAAAAATCAGCATTCCATTGATTACTTCTGTTGCATTTTCGTCTTTTCCTTTCAGTGCTTTGCTTCTCAGTACATAAAACAAAATGACCGGAAGCACAACCAGCATGGCGATCTTTAAAGCTTTCTCCGAAATCAGAAGAGCCAGATGAGATCCTATCCAGGATCCGGCAATTGCACCAAAAACTGCCGGAATACAGATTTTCCATTTCATAAAGCCTTTTTTCATGTAGTGAAAAGATGCCACGAAAGTTCCCATGGAGCTGCTCATTTTATTTGTTGCAATTGCAGTATGTACCGGCAGTCCCGCAATCATATATGCCGGAAGTGAGATCAGTCCGCCTCCTCCGGCAATCGAATCCACAAATCCTGCCAGAAATACAAAAAAACATACTACCAGATAAACTAAAACCACATTTTCTCCCACGTTCCCTGTCCTTAATTTCCTTTTGTATTTTTATTATTTTTTCATCGCAATCAATGTCGGGCGAAGAATCTGTACGTATTCTTCATACATTACTTCTCGCAGAAAATCTACATATTCCCAGAAAGTCAGCTCACCGTCCGGTGTAAGGATTTCAAAATCTGTATCATACACATTTACAAACAACCCCGTCTCCTGAAGTCCGTTCCGAAGATAAAAAGCCTTTCTTTTTTTGCGTTCTTCAGCATTTTCTGCTTTTTCATCCTGTGTTTCTATTTCAAAAATATATTTATGATTTTTGAACTTTTTAAGTAATGCCTCCAGTCCCCTGCTTCCATATCCGTAATTTCTTTTCTCCGGTACAATTGCATAATAATCCAGAAGCGCCCTATCCTGCTCCGCATCGATCAGATTGATTGCCAGTCCTACGAATTCATCTTCGTCAACCATTGCAAGCATCTCCATCTTTCCATCTGCTACCAGGTTTTCCATTACCTGCAGGGGCTTTTTCTCCTGTTCCGGAAATGCTTTATCATACAGATCATAAAGCTGCCATTTATATTTTGCGCCTTCATCGGCAATGTTTACAAGTTTCATTTTTCTCTCCTGCTTAATTATTGATCATATCCGGCCATGACAGAATTTCTCCAGCAATCTTTTCTTCATAATCGCCCTCAATATCCTCACTTCTGCCTGCCTCATAGATATTTGTCTCTGCACCCCAGACTCCATCGTGATATTCCCACACATGGAATTTCAGTCCGCGGAACATAAAATCCAGACTTCCGCATCCGTCTTCTTCGGTATATTCAAACCTGATATTTTTTTGATTCAATGCATCCTGTACTGTCTGCAATCTCATATTCATTCCCCCGTCTTGCATATTTATTAGTTATTGCTGTTCACAACAACACCTGTTTATTACTGTTCACTCCGTTCACAGCAACTTGGTCAAAATCCATTCCAAAACACCTCGCGGAATACTGCCTGTGTTCACAGCAACACCTGTTTTTCTAGTATAACACATCTTCGGCGGTTGTCTATTGTAAAAAACGCTTCGATGATTTATTATAGTAAATAGCGAAATAATGAGGAGTGTAACCTTATGACTACAAAAATGGTTTTTCATGGAAGTGACATAGAAAAAATATGTGACTACTATCATTTAAATAAAGAAGATATCGTTAAATTCGGGGCAAATGTCAATCCTCTTGGCCTCTCCGCCTCTGTAAAAAAAGAAATTGCAGAAAATGTCGATCTTTTTTCTTCTTATCCGGACAGAGATTATGTATCTCTCAGAAATACGATCTCAGAATACTGCAGGATTCCCGCTGAATTTATTTTACCGGGAAATGGTTCCAGTGAACTGATCTCACTTCTGATTCAGGAACGTGCGCCGAAACACACCCTGATTCTCGGACCGACATATTCCGAATATTCCAGAGAACTTTCTTTCTCCGGAAGCACACAGGAATATTATCATCTGCGAGAAGAACGAAATTTCACTCTCGATGTAGAGGATCTGTGCAAAACTCTGGAAAACGGTTATGATTTCCTGATTCTCTGCAATCCGAATAATCCGACTTCCTCTGCAATCATGCAGGAAGATCTCCGCAAACTGATCGCATTCTGTGCAGATAAAGATATTTTTGTCATGATCGATGAAACTTACGTAGAGTTCGCACCAGATGTCGAAGAAATAACTGCAATTCCTCTGACCAGAGAATTTACCAATCTTATGGTACTGCGTGGTGTTTCTAAATTTTATGCTGCACCGGGCATGCGTCTCGGTTACGGAATTACCGGAAATATGGAATTTCTTTCCAAAATGCGAGAAAAACAGACGCCATGGTCACTGAACAGTCTTGGTGCCTTTGCCGGAGAGCTGATGCTCCGTGACCACGACTACATTCAGGAAACGCGTGAGCTGATCCTCGATGAGCGTGACCGCATGGAGCAGGAACTTCAAAATATCCCTACTTTTAAAGTTTATCCTGCCTATGCCAATTTCATCTTATTAAAAATCCGCCGGGACGGTCTGACTTCCGCCGATGTCTTTGAGGCCTGCATCAAAAAAGGCCTGATGATCCGCGACTGTTCTTCCTTCCAGTGCCTGGACGGCGAATTTGTCCGCTTCTGCATCATGATGCACGACGATAATACAAAACTCTTAAACGTACTGAAGCAGCTGTAATCCAGCTGCTTCAGACTGTAGACAAAGCCCTGCTTTTGCAGGGTTTTGCTATTGTTGGAACCGC
>CAJLTE010000189.1 GCA_905209435.1 uncultured Blautia sp.
CAGCACTGCATCAAAGTTTTCCATTTTTTCTCCTGTGTAATCGGAGAAAATCATTGCTTTTCCACCATTTTCCAGATAATCGATCAATGCAGTCTTCTCATCCTCTGAGATATCTGTTGTAGGAGAATCAATCAGCAGACAACTGGCATCCTCTGGAACGCTTCCCTCTGTAAGCAGATTCAGGGATTTGATTTCCATGTTTGCTTTCTCAATATCTTCCTTGATCGTAGAATCAAGCTCCTGCTCTCCATGTCCCTCTAATGTATACAATACCGGCAGGTTTTCACTGGTTACATATGCGATGGCACTTGTGATCTGACCTTCGCCGTCGAAGCCTGTTGTCTGATAACTGTATGTGTTGTAATCCATTGTAGATTCGTAAATATTGTTATAATTTACAACCTTATTTCTGTCTCCGCATACAACAATTAAGCTATTAGAGGAAAGGTTGTCACTGGTGTATTCACTGACAAATTTAGGATTGACCACTGGATCTTTCTGCTCCACCTTAATATGATCAGATTCATCTGCATATCTTTGAAGCAGATTACTGATAGCCTCATCCTCACTTCCGCTCTGGGCGATCTGATATATGGTTACATCCTTGTCCAGATCTTTCAGCATCGCTTTTGTCTCATCACCGATGGTGTAAAGTTTCTCGGAGCTGATATCCAGCTGCGTATACTTTGAAGGAAGATTTCCTACAATCATATTTATAACAATAATGATAGCAACGAAAACAACAATCATAACAGAACTGTAGCTTCCATTTTTCAAGTACTTTTTATTAATACTGTCTTTAAATTTTCGTTTTTCTTTTTTGTTATTATTGTTATTATTTTCGACGCTTTCGATATTAATTACGTTTTTGTCGTTATTGTCAATATTGTTATCATTTTTCTTCTTAAAAAACATTTTCCCCACCTCCTTAATTCCAACGTCTCTTCAAAATTGTCTGCATGGTAAGGAATATACAAATGGCAATGACAGACAGGAAATAAAGAACTCCAGTCACATCAAAAATACTGTTTGTAAAGTTTTCAAAGTGTGAACTTAAGTTAAACACTTCAAGAACCTTCTGGATTCCTCCTTCAAACACGCTGGATTTTACAACATAAATAATCACCAGTGCCACTTCTCCAATCACGCAGACAGCACCTGAGATCACTGCATTTTTAATCATACTGTAGATCATAAGGCTAAGCGCTATGATCAGAATGCCAAAGGTCACACATGTAGACATTGCCGTCTCTGAGAAAAAGGAAGAAATTCCATTCATCATATAAAAAGCAAATAAAAATACAAAGGTAAGAACTGCTGCAATTACCTGGCTCTCAGTGATTGCTGAGAAAAATACGCCGATCGCAATGTTTGCACTTCCCAGAAGGAAAAATCCAAGGAGTGCTGTGTACGCAGAGCCAAATGCAACGGTTCCGAACTTTGACATGATCAGCGGATAGGTTGCCAGAACTGCAATAGGGATTGCATAAATAGTCACAAGTGCAAGATATTTTCCCATTACGATGCCGGATACAGATACTGGAGAAGTAAGCAGAAGCTGGTCTGTTTTCTGCTTTCTTTCCTCAGCAAGTACACGCATGGTCAGGATCGGCACTGCAATCAGAAACACAAAGGTCATGGCATTTAAAGTATATTCAAATTTCGGATAAGCAGCTGAAAGCTGGTACGCTGAAAAGTAAATACCTGCGATCAGCAACACAAAAAACATAAACAGGTAGCCGACCATGGAGGTCAGGTAGCTTTTCAGCTCTCTTTTATAAATAGCAAGCATGGTTTACTCTTCCCCCTTTTCTTCCTCAGATGCGGCAAAACTATCCTGTTTATCACCAGACAGTCCATTATCTGACACATCATTGGATACTTCGCCCGATTCATCAAACTCTTTTTCTTCAAGTCCATTATCAGGGACAGTATCTTCGTTTTTCTCATTCAAATACTTCTCAGCATCTGCTGCCGTCTTAAAGAAAGATTTTCCGGATTTTTTTCCTGACGCATCTTTATCTTTTTTCTCGCTCTCCGTCAGTTCAAGGAAGATCTCCTCCAGAGAAACTTTTCTGGATTGCATTTCAAGGATCGGGCAGCCGGCATTTACCATACTGTAGAATACTTTTTCGCGCACATCCATATTCTCTTCTGTTCCCACTGTAATGGCGTATACGCCTTCCTCCGGGCTTTTCTTCACCGTAACCTCTTTTACCCCTTCTACGGCCTCCAGAGCGGCTCTGATAGTGTCTTTCTGACCTTTTACAAGCAGATTCAGGTTGTTTGAGCCTGCTGCCAGTTTTCCCAGATTCTCAGGGGTATCGCTGGCTACCAGTTTTCCATGGGAAATGATCAGCACGTAGTCGCAAACGGCGCTGACTTCGGACAAAATATGGGAGCTAAGGATAACGGTGTGTTTCTGTTTCAGGCCTTTGATCAGATCGCGGATTTCGTTGATCTGTTTTGGGTCAAGACCGACAGTCGGCTCATCCAAAATAATAACCTCCGGGTAACCAAGCACAGCCTGCGCAATACCAACCCTCTGTCTGTAACCTTTAGAAAGGTTCTTGATCAGACGATTTTTCATGTCAGTAATCTTTACCATGTCCATGATTTCTTCGATCATAGTGGCTTTTTTATCTTTAGGAATTTTCTTCAGATCTGCTACGAATTTCAGATATTCCAGAACGGTCATATCAAAATAAAGGGGCGGCATTTCGGGTAGATATCCGATGCATTTTTTTGCCTCCTCAGGTTCTTCCAGAATATCATGACCGTCTATGACTACTGTTCCCTCGGTAGATGCAATATAGCCGGTTATCATATTCATGGTTGTGGATTTTCCGGCGCCGTTGGGGCCCAGGAAACCATAAATCTTGCCTTTCTCTATTTCAAAAGAAAGGTGGTCTACAGCGGTGTGATCGCCGTAGCGTTTTACCAGATTTTTTACTTCAATCAAGTTGCTTACCTCCTTCAAGTTGCAGATGCATGGCTTATCCCATGCATCTGTTTATGATTATTTTATGTGCAACCTGTGAGGAAATTTAGATAATTATGTGAGAAATATGTGATTATTTTGTGTT
>CAJLTE010000190.1 GCA_905209435.1 uncultured Blautia sp.
ATTTTGCAGTAATCATAAATAGTCTCCCAGTCATATCCGTCAAAACATCCCTGATTCAGAACATAGAAGTTCATGTCTTTTGCAGTACAGTCCGGAACAGTAAGTTCCTCCGATCTTATATATTTTTTTTCGTATTCTTCTGGAAAAGGGCAAAGATAATCATAAATAATCGTCTTATGTTCTTCCAGCTGTGCAGCATTCCCATTAAGAAAATCCGGCTGGTCACCATTAGTAGCATCTACATAATAATACTCTCCATCCAGTTTTACAATATTCCATGCATGCCCTTCTGTACTTCCCTGCGTGCTTCCATCTACATAAATGCACGGAACGCCTATTCTTTCCAGAAGATATTGAACTGCACCTGCATATCCCGCACAAACTGCCTCTTTTTTCCAGAAGACACCTGCAATACTCTGATCGTCATCACTTGCCTGATATTGGGTATTATCAATCACATAAGTATAAACAATGCGGACTTTTTCATAATCACTGGCATCTGCCGGAATCAGACTG
This sequence comes from uncultured Blautia sp., assembly GCA_905209435.1. Next base: position 517 of record CAJLTE010000190.1, read on the forward strand.
CTTACTTCCTGAAATCCAGCCTCCATGGCATTCTGAATCTCACTGATCTCACTTTCTGTATAAATATATCCCGGGGTAAAAGTGCAGTAATCACTGTCTGAATAAGTTGTTTTATAAATTTTTTCGTGGTTATGCACCCAGAATATCTCCGGATGATCCTTCAGAACCGCATGATAGCATCTGTCAATACTGTCATCCTGGGAAAGGGTCAGATAAAAGTCCTTTTCTCGTGCGCGAATGCCCTTCAGGAGTTCTCTGTAAACTCTCTGTTCTTCTTCATTTAACTGTTTAAAATAATATTCCTGATGTCCTTCCTCACTCTGTGCCACTTCCATCTGACGTAATTCTTCTACCTCTTCCGGTTCTCCCGACAAAACGCTCTTCGCAATAGAACGGATCTGATCCAATGTTCCGGCCCGAACGTAAAAAGGCTGCAACATAACAGATAATACGGTCAAAATTACCACCAGCCGGCAAAAAAATCCCTTTTTCATTTTTTATCCTCTTAATATCCTAATACCGATTGTCAGAAAGGGCAGCCTCCCGCAGGAGACTGCCCTTATTTATCTGCTGTCTCTTAATTCTCCAATTCCAATGCTTCTGCATCATCAAAAGTCTCTACCGCATCATCGATAGATTCTGGATCCAGAGTCAGATCTTCAATCTCATCTTCATCCTCATCTTCCTGCAGAGAATTGTTTTTAAAGTCCTCAAGAAGATTATCAGAAAGAGTATCATTGGATGAAAGTGCGTCTTTCAGTGCTGTTGACTTCACAACATCTGTAAGAATATTATTCGTGCCATCTTCTGTCGTAGTGTTTTCTGCATTTTCACTGCCAGACTCAGTTACTGCTGTATCAGAATAGAACGCCGGCTGTCTGATATAACGGAAGCTTGCGCTGTATGCCTCACCTACTGTTACTCCATTTTTACTGGAAGAACAATGTACCGCGATCCAGTCTCCGGAATCCGTTTTGCCACACAAAATTCCAACATGGTTGTCACTGCCCGCTTCAGGTCCTCTCTGAAATACAAGATCTCCCGGCTGTGCATCTGCCTCGCTGACAACATTCGCTTTCTCCCACTGATCGGAAGTTCCGTCACCAACTGCCGCCTGCATTCCCTGATCCTGATAACCGTTGATCACTGCCCAGGTAACAAAACCACTACAGTCAAGACCATACGCCCGCAAAGTTCCTGAACTCTTGCTTCCATCTGCTGAGACTTTCTCGACGGTTCCCCAGCTCGGATCCTCTCCAAGGACAGTAGACTTACCACCCCAGAAATATCCAACTTTACCTACCAGAGAATAAGCAGCCGCAATAACATCTACACGGTCCTCGGACACGTTATCGCCAACGCTCTCGCGGACAAAACCTTTCGATGCAGTAACAACCGCACAAAGAAGTTTACAGTCTGTCTCTACATATTTCTTAAGAACGGTTCTATCCTGCTTTGCAATATTATTCTTCTTAATATAATAATTGATCTTACGGTTTCCATAAGATACCTTGGTGATATCCTGTTTATCTCTGACGATCGGATTCATTTCCTCAAAGATCTTGGACAGATCTGCTTTACAGGATGAGTCCATTGTAAAAGATGTCTTACCGCTTTTACTTTGCTGATAAATATAAACAGCCAGGATATCTTGCCAGTTACGTACCAGCAGTGTATCATCGGTCAGTTTATTTTTTTCTTTATATTCTTTCTCGATTTCATCCATAACAGATGTAAAATCATCAGAAAATGTCAGATTATAATTATTCTTAAGGCTGTCCAGATAAAAATCTTTACCTGCGTGAAGGTTGGAGACCATGTTTGTCACATAAACCGGATCTCCGATCTGAGTAGCCGTAGCATTATTTCCATCTGTAATATCTGTAGTTCCATTATTGGAATTATTCTTGTTATCCTTATCCTGTAATATCGCTGCAAGCTTCTGCTCTGCATCAGTCAGTACAGAATAATTCGTAACCTTAGCTTTTTCTGCATCAGTCAGTGCATCATAAGCAGCTCGTGCAGCTTCAATCTCATCTTTTGTATCAGCTGTGATCATCTTTCCTGCCAGTGCATTGATCATATCTATAACTGTCTGTACCCTGGTATCATCCTGCGGTGCCTCTGTTGGCTGTGGTGTCGCTGTCGGTTCCGGTGTCGCTGTTGGCTCCGGTGTTGCTGTTGGTTCCGGCGTTGACGTCGGCTGTGGTGTTGCTGTTGGCTCCGGCGTTGCTGTTGGCTGCGGATCTGGTGTTTCCGTTGGCTGTGGTGTTTCCGTCGGTTCCGGATCTGGTGTTTCTGTTGGTTCCGGATCCGTAGGAATTTCCGGTTCTGTCACTTCCTCACTGCCCTCAGAACTCCCCTCATCAGCCGCAACAGTTTCTGCCATGTCAGCAGCTCTGACCCCGGCTGGGCCTGCCAGTACCATAGCTGATATCATCGTGATGCATAAAAACTTATTAAGGTACTTGTTTTTCATATTTATTAAGATGCTCCCTTCTTTCCTTGAACATCCCTTTACTTCCCCTATAATAAAGGTCTGCCTTAAACC
>CAJLTE010000191.1 GCA_905209435.1 uncultured Blautia sp.
CATTTCCCGGGCGAAGAGGCAGATCTGTTGTCTCACTTCCCATTAATTTCACAAGCTCATCATTTACAATCTTGATCACCATCTGGCCCGGATTCAGACCGTTCATAACGTCCTGTCCGATTGCCTGCTCCTGTACAGATTTGGTAAACTGCTTCACAACTTTAAAGTTTACGTCTGCCTCTAACAGAGCCATCTTTACTTCTTTAAGAGCAAGCTTAACGTCCTCCTCTGTCAGGCGGCCTTTGCTTCGTAACTTCTTAAATACATTCTGCAGTTTATCTGTCAAGCTTTCAAATGCCATATATTATAACTCCTCTAAAATCTCATTGGAAATATTTGCAATTTCATCGGAATGATATTCCTGGGCAAGTACACGGATCTGCTTCACCTGCGCCCGTATATTCAGGAATTTCTCTACAAGATGGAGCTTCTGTTCATACTCTTCAAGGGTTTTATTGCATCTCTTGATCATATCATGCACACCCTGTCTGCTGATGCCCAGATCCTCTGCGACTTCACTCAGCGAGTAATCCTCCAGCACCACGCTCTCATAAACCTGCTGCTGTCTCTCTGTCAGAAGTTCTCCATAAAAATCATATAAATAACCTTGCTCTACAAACTTCTCCATCTGTAATCACCTTGACTATCTTAACCTATTTCAGATTCGCTGTCAAGCATTTTCTCTTGACAAAGTGAATTTTAATTGCCAAATTTATATTCCATCTTCTCTGTATTACTGTTTTCGAATTTCTGCGTTTCTTACAGCAGGCTGGATTTCTGCATTTCTGCCTTATCCTCTGTCTCTTTCCAAAGTCATTCAGATTCCGGTTCAAGAACTTTTCCCCCATAACCTTACCTATTTTTCCGAACCATTTCTTCATTCTTACATATGTATATAAATTGAGTACTCCTTATCTTTCGTACATAATTTCATAAAGGAGAACAGATAACCGAATGGTTTAGAATCTTTCTTAGATATGTAAATTCAGTGTAGCAAATATATTATTACATGTTAATTCAAAATTTTTGTTACAATTCTCTCTCAAAACAATACTTCCACAACCAATATCCAGCGTAGAAAAACAGTTGGTTTCGTGTACATTTGCAGGGATCTTAGATATTCTTAGCTGGCAGAAATCTGCGTTATGAGCCGACTGCATCACTGTCTGAGCGAAGTTTGCAACGGAGCGAGTTTGATAAGGCGGCTCATGACTTTAGCAGATTTATGGCAGCTTAGAATATCTTAGGTCCCGAAACCGCACACGAAACAAACTGTTTTTCTGCGCGTCCCTTTTGGAACTCTAATACAAATTACAAAAAGCCCTGGCATCCAGACACTGAACACCAAGGCTTCCCTTTTTTCATCTATATCACTTACATAATAAATAATACTTTATTCTATTCTCTCCCCACTGTTACTATTGCCAGCAATAAAATTTTAAATTCCGCTGCTCGCCTATATGATGGGGAATGTCCTGGCACAATTACAGACTAGGACGAATAACCTTCGGTCTGCATCCCGCATCTTCCAGCGCTTTGACAATTTCATTCTTATGATCTGTGCCAAATGCCTCCAGTGTAATCTTAAGTTCCACTGCCGCATTTCTGTTTGTACTTACAAACTGGTTATGATCCAGCTTAATAACATTACCCTGAGCCTTAGCGATCACACTTGCCACACGTACAAGTTCACCTGGCTTATCCGGAATCAGAACAGATACTGTAAAGATTCTGTCTCTCTGGATCAGACCATGCTGAACAACAGAAGACATAGTAATAACATCCATATTTCCACCACTTAAGATAGAAACAATCTTCTTACCTTTCACATCCAGATGACGAAGCGCTGCCACTGTCAAAAGACCGGAGTTCTCTACGATCATCTTGTGGTTCTCAACCATATCAAGGAAAGCAACGATCAGCTCATCATCCTCAATTGTAATAATATCATCCAGATTCTTCTGGATATATGGGAAGATTTTCTTACCAGGTGTCTGTACAGCAGTACCGTCTGCAATTGTATTTACATGAGGAAGAGTTACAACCTCGCCCTTCTTCAGAGAAGCCTTCATACAAGCTGCCCCTGCCGGTTCAACACCAATTACTTTAATATGTGGATTCAGCAGTTTCGCAAGCGTGGAAACACCTGTTGCAAGTCCGCCTCCTCCAATCGGAACCAGGATATAATCAACAAGCGGAAGCTCCTGAACGATCTCCATTGCGATAGTACCCTGTCCTGTAGCAACTGCAGGATCATCAAACGGATGGATAAAAGTATACCCCTCTTTCTCTGCCAGCTCCAGCGCATGCGCACATGCCTCATCATATACATCCCCGTACAGGATAACTTCTGCACCGTAACTCTTTGTTCTCTCAACCTTGATCAGCGGAGTAGTGGTAGGCATAACGATCACTGCCTTCACTCCGTATTTGTGTGCCGCATAAGCAACACCCTGCGCATGATTTCCTGCGGATGCTGTGATCAGACCTTTATTTCTCTCCTCATCGGAAAGAGTGCTGATCTTATAATAAGCTCCACGAACCTTGTATGCACCTGTACGCTGCATATTCTCCGGTTTCAGGTAAACCTTGTTTCCTGTAAGATCGCTGAAATAACTGCTCTTGATCAGCTTTGTTTCCTGTGTAACCTGTTTTACGATCTCTGATGCCTGTTCAAAACTCTCTAATGTAAGCATGTTGTTCCTCCATTTTTGTCCTAATCTTAAGCGTCCGGGTTTTCTTTATGGTCCACATCAAACAACGCATTTACAAAAGCATCTGCATCGAATTTCTGAAGATCGTCAATACTCTCTCCTACGCCAATGTACTTCACCGGTATATCCAGCTCAGACTGAATTGCAACTGCGATACCGCCCTTTGCAGTTCCATCTAACTTAGTAAGAATGATACCGTTGACATTTGCGACCTCCGCAAACTGTCTCGCCTGTGCAAGAGCATTCTGTCCGGTAGTTCCGTCCAGAACAACCAATGTCTCCAGATAAGCATCCGGATACTCTCTTTCCAGGATCCTGTAGATTTTGCGAAGTTCTTC
>CAJLTE010000192.1 GCA_905209435.1 uncultured Blautia sp.
GAAATCAAAGTATGAACCGAAAGCACAGGAAGCCGATGTCAGTGTCAGCTCCGATACAGTCAAGGACGCTACCGCTTTCTTGGAAACATTCTTTAAGCTCTATCCGATAGCTACGGAAAAGGAACTTGCCTACTATGTCAAAGACGGCGTGCTTGCTCCTGTATCCGGCGATTATGTATTTTCGAAACTGGTAAATCCTGTCTTTACCAAAGATGGCGATAACCTCAAGGTCAGTGTGTCTGTGAAATATCTGGATAACAAATCGAAAATGACACAAATCTCACAGTATGAGCTTGTGCTTCATAAGGACGATAACTGGAAGATTGTAGGATAAAATCAAAAGGCTTGCTTTCGTATAAACTACGGACAGCAGGCCTAAATATTACATTAAATGTATATCACTCCATTTTTTCATATCTTGAAGAATCGGTACAAAACTTTTCCCTAAATCAGTTAAAGAATATTCTACTTTCGGTGGGACTTCTTGATATACATATCGTGAGATAAACCCATCTTGCTCTAATTCTCTAAGCTGTTTCGTCAAAGTAGACTGTGTAATATCGCCTAATCTTCGGCGTAGTTCCCCGAATCTTTGGATTTCATATTCTGAAATATACCACAAAATAGTTATTTTCCACTTTCCACTTAAAATATTTTGGAAAATGTGAAAAATGTGAAAAATATGTGAAATTAGCACTCGCCTCTTGACAGTGCTAACAATGCGTGTTATATTACATGCAGAACAAAGGAAGAGAGAAAAAGAAATCTTCCAGTTTCAACAACGATGTTAATTAAACACGCAAGTGTTCACAATATAAGGAGGAATGGATTATGTTAATGCCTAGTATTTTTGGAGAAGATTTATTTGATGACTGGATGAGATTACCTGTAGAAAGAGAGAATCACAGAGGTTACAGAGCTGCTGAATTGATGAAGACAGATATTAAGGATGTAGATGGAAATTATGAGCTGAGCATTGATCTTCCAGGCTTCCATAAAGAGGATGTGAAGATTCAGCTGAAGGATGGCTATCTGAACATTCAGGCTTCCAGAACCGAGAATAAAGATGAGAAAGACAATAACGGCAAATACGTTCACAGAGAGCGTTACACCGGACAGTGCTCCAGAAGCTTTTATGTAGGTAAGGAACTGGAGCATGAGGACATCCATGCGAAATATGACAATGGTGTTCTGACTGTTACTTTCCCGAAGGAAGCGAAGAAAAAAGTGCCGGAAGAGAAGAAGTTTATTTCTATTGAAGGCTGATTTCCGGGGAAAGAGCTGTTTTAACAGATAAGAATTCCCATGGGAAACTGATAACAGATAATAACTGGCGCGGAGCAGTTCACCTGCTTCGTGCCGATGAAATAAATAATTGAAATAGACGATTGAAATAGACGATTGAAATAGATAATTGAATTAGATAATATAGAGTGTGCATTAGCCGTAAATCAGAAGCGGCGGCTGATATTGCCGACTTACATAAGTAACAAGTGAAAGCGGCAGAGCATGTTTTATTTGATGTGCTTGCAGTGTATGGATTATTCAGCGATATTGAAATAATGGTAAACAGCTTCTTTTATATAGATTGTGTTTTAGATTGTGTTTCATTTTAAGACGATTTTCTAATTTACATAGATTTTGTTTCATACCCCCTCATTTCCTGCCGGCTACCCACCGGCAGGTTTTTTCTTATGTCTTTACATCATTTCACCTGTCTGCTATACTTGTCTGGAATTGTTGATAACTGCAAAGGACAGAACAAAAAATCTCCCACAAATTATGATGTACATCTTGCAGAAAGCCTTTTCAAACAGGCTCCAGAGCGTGAAAACAAGATGTTGCTGCAGTAATCGTGGATGGCAAAAACATGTTACTGCTTACCTGTTCACAGTAACAAAAACATTTTCAGAGAAGGAATTTACCCATGAATTACATTGTATTTGACCTGGAATGGAATCAGAGTCCGGGGGGAAAAAGGTGGTCTAACAGCCGTCTGCCTTTTGAAATCATAGAAATCGGCGCCATAAAACTAAATGAAGAGAAAGAAATTGTGGATAGCTTTCAGCGTCTGATCAAGCCCCAGGTGTACAATTGGATTCATGACAGCATTCATGAAGTGATTCACATGAATTATAAGGATCTGCAGAATGGAACTCTTTTCCCACAGGCCATCACGGAATTTTTGGAATGGTGTGGCGAAGAATATATTTTCTTTACCTGGGGAAATCAGGATGTAATGGAACTGCAGCGGAACATGAAATATTATGGAAAACTTTCCCTGCTCAAAGGTCCGGTGACTTATTATGATGTGCAGAAATTATTTGCTATTCGTTATGAAGAAAATGACGAGCGCCGTGCTCTGGAATTTGCTGCTGATAAAATGGGCGTGGAGAAGAAAATGGATTTTCACCGCGCTCTGGGAGATGCTTATTATACTGCATGTATTCTCCAGAAAATAGAAGATAAATACATTTTTCCAAACTCATCCCTGGACGTGTATCAGAATCCCAAGAGCAAGCGTGAAGAGATTCACATATCCTATCCAACCTATGATAAATATGTATCCCGGGAGTTCTATTCCCGCGAAAAAGCCATGAAGGACCGGGAAGTAACCAGCACGAAATGTCCATTGTGCCATAATCCTGCCAAGCGTAAGATCCGTTGGTTTATGAATAATTCCAAGGTTTACTACAGTGTGTCCCTCTGTCAGGAGCATGGCTTTGTACTGGGAAAAATCAGGATTCGCCGAACGGAAGACAATAAGTATTATGTAATTAAGAAGCTCACCAATGTAACCGATGAAGAAGCCGATGAAATCCGCCAGAAACGTGATGCGCATCGTGCCAAACGGAGACTGAAGAAAGAAGAGCAGTAAATCCGTGAAACTACTTCTTGTAACGAATGAAAAACTAACATTTGGTTAATCTCAAGCCAAAACTGAAACAGCTTCAGGTAAAAGTGAAAGGATATAAATATTATCCGGATTCCGGCAAAACCATTTACACAACCCGCTTCACCAATA
>CAJLTE010000193.1 GCA_905209435.1 uncultured Blautia sp.
CTCCTTGGCTGTGGATGGCCCAACCACAAAACCTATAAATGGAGTGACACAAAGAAACTGCTGGACTTCGGAGATTACAACTATGAGTACGAAACCTACTGGAAAGAACCACAGACCGGAAAAATTCTGGTAACAGACGGTGTGGAAGATGGTCAGGATATAGGAACGAAAATCTATCTGAGGGGTAAATGCAGTGTAACTGCATATGACAGGGAAAAAGAAGTCCTTCTGAAAAAAGGGGAAACTGTAACCTGTAAAATGGAAATCCCGCAGAAAGTCAGTGCGCCGGTTCTTAAGGGGGAGAAACTTGGCCGCATAGCCTATTACCTGGATGGAAAACTGATAGATTTTTATCCGGTCTATGCGGAGAAATCAGTGGAAAAAATCAGTTTTAAATGGTACACTGAAAAAGTATTTCATGATTTTTTCCATTAGATACATTTATATGGGAACCTATAGCAGTCCCAGTAAATAATGCATCTTAATCCAGCTCAGCAGAGTGTGAAATCCTGCGTCAGATATCTTTGCCGTGCGTCAGCACGCCTGCAGATATCTTCCTTGTCTTTCGCACTCTGCTAAACTGTCTTAAATGCATTATTTACTGGGACTGCTATAAAAGAACCGTCATCAGAGTCTTGCCATAGAATTGTTTGTCGAATTCATAGAAAAAAACTATCAAACAGATGAAATAATTTAATGGTTTAAAGGGTTGCTATGCGAAAGCAACATTGATATAATAAATCTTAACAGTCGGCATTCATATATTGCCGTTCGTGAATAGTTTATGGCAGTTTGTGACTGATCTGCGGTCTGCTGCAAACTGACATAGGAAAGACAGAGGAAAGAGATATGAATCAGTTAGAAATACTCAGAGAGAGTCTTGGCCAGTGTGATGAGATCATTCTGGATGCACTTATCATGCGTAACAGGATCGTGGAGGACATTATGGCATATAAAGAAGCCAACGGACTCCAGATTTTACAGCCTGAGCAGGAAGCGAAGCAGAAAGAATGGCTGGAGAAGAGAATGGAAGGCAGACGCCATAAGGATGAGGTTTCCGATGTATTTGAATGCATCCGCACAAACAGTAAACGGATCCAGGCAAGAAAACTCTTCAACTACAACATCGTGCTGATCGGTTTCATGGGTGCCGGAAAGTCCACAATTTCTGATTTCCTTAAGAATGTATTTGCCATGGATGTGGTAGAGATGGATCAGATCATTGCCCAGAGACAGGGAATGAGTATTTCCGATATCTTCGAGACATACGGTGAGCAGTATTTCCGTGACCTTGAGACAAACCTGCTTATCGAAATGCAGTCACGCAGCAATGTTGTGATCTCCTGCGGCGGTGGTACTCCAATGAGAGAGTGCAATGTAGTAGAGATGAAGAAGAATGGCCGTGTTGTTCTCCTCACAGCAAAACCGGAGACAATCCTTGACCGCGTCAAAAATAACCATGACCGTCCGCTGATCGAGAACAATAAGACTGTTCCATTTATCGCAAATCTGATGGAGAAACGCCGCGCCAAATACGAGGCGGCAGCAGACATTATCATCGAGACAGACGGCAAGAACGAACTGGAAATCTGCGAAGAACTGGTACACAGACTTCGCACCATGGATGAAGAAAAATAATATAACATGACAGATCTGGTTTATGATATCAGAAGTGCCGGATATCAAGTCATAATATTGAATGTATCGGTTATTATAAAAAGATATGGGGTGTCTCGACTGACGGGACAGTCCCATATCTTTTTGTATTCTGATATTTTATTAAGTCAGATCAGCTGGTCTTATAATCCCATTCCTTCTGTGCCTGCTCGATCACATATTTCTTAAATGCTTCCACAACCGGTGGATGGTATACGTTCTTCAACATTGCCATATAGAAGTTTCTCTGCCAGCTTGGAGAAACTAAGGGAAGGATCTTTACATTCAGAGACTGCAGGATCGGAATATTGGGAGCTACGCAGATTCCAAAGCCGTTGGAGACAAAGCCTGCAGCAACCTGATCCTCGTCAATCTCATAAGCCACATCCGGTGTCTGCCCGATACATTCAAATAGTCCATCAATGATCTGTCTCAGACCACTTCTCTTCTTAAATATAATCTGTTTATAAGGAATGGTATCCTCCAGCCGTACTTCATCCTTTACTGCCAGCGGATGATCCAGAGGTACGATCACAACCAGCTCCTGTCTGGCAACCGGAATAAACTCGATCAGCGGCTCATTATCAAGTTTGGAACAGAACCCCAGATCATATTTCTTCTCTTTTAATCCGTTCAGAATATCAGATGTTAAAACTTTATCACAATACAGATTAAAATCTATCTTTTTAGTAGGATTTTCCTCCAGAAATCCCCGCATGATCTTAGGAAGAAAATCAATTCCAAGTGTACGCAGGAATACCACATCAATGCAGCCTTCCCCTTTACCTGCCAGCTTCAGACTGTTCACAGAAGAGTCCAGACGGTTCAGTACCTCTTCCACGTCATTCAGAAAAACTTTTCCATACTTGGTAAGAGTAACATTCCTTCCATTTTTTTCAAACAGTTTTACGCCCAGTTCTTCCTCGAGAGTGGAGATCGCATAACTCAGCGAAGGCTGGGTGATCGCCAGAATATCAGCGGCTTTTGTGTAATGTTCAATATGAGCCAGCGTAGAAAAGTACCGCAGATGATACAAGTTCATAGAAAAACTCCTTTCTCTGATAAGTATTTTATAAGTGACTATATTTTATGTGCAGGCTTTCATAGTTCTTTAATGCTTCGGAAAACTATAATTATAGTCACTCTTGCACAAATAATCCGCGCTGTATTTGTCATATACGTAGATTATATCATGATGTATTGAAAAAATCTATGAATTTAAAGGATAGAACTAATTTGTTTTATATTTAACAAAGATATATAATGCTTATATCAAAAAGATACAAAATATTATCAAAATAAATAGAAAAATTATGCGATTTTATCAGGAGGACAAAAAGATGTCAAAAGAATTTCCAATT
>CAJLTE010000194.1 GCA_905209435.1 uncultured Blautia sp.
CATTGGTTCTTGGCTATCTGCTATTATATGGATATGATGTTACAGGAAAAAGCTATCAGATGCGATTAGTCGGAATGGCTTTAGGCGCAGTTCTTACCTGTTTTGTATTTTATCGAAATCATAAAAATAGAACTTTTAAAAGAAATTTGAAAGATCTAATCCAGGAATTTGATATCACTTCATCGAGAACAAAATGGCAGTTATGCCAGATTATATGTGTACCAATTGTCCTTTGCATTGCAGAACTTTGCAATATGCCACGTGCAATGTGGGCAGGTATTGCAGCTATGTCAGCAATTTTGCCGTTTGTGGAAGACATGCAATACAGAGTCCGTAAAAGGATTGTCGGAAATATTGTAGGTGTTATATGCTTCACCGTATTATATTTTCTGCTTCCATCATCCATCTATGCTTATATAGGAATTCTTGGTGGAATTGGTGTAGGATTTTCAGCGCAATACGGCTGGCAGGCTGTATTTAATACCTTTGGCGCTCTCGCAATTGCTGCGGAAAGTTATGGATTAAAAGGAGCAGTTAGTCTTAGAGTGATTCAGAATGTTTTTGGTGTTGTATTTGCATTGGCATTTTGTGCTGTATTTTATTGGTTTATGTCAAAACAAAAGGAAAGTGATGTGACTGTACATGCAGAGTGAAGGAAGTCAGAAAGAAAATTTGAATAGAATTATTACAGTACCCAATTTGCTTTCTTTTTTTCGGTTTTGTCTGATTCCAGTAATTATATGGAGTTATTGTGTAAAGGAAAATCCTTTGTTAGCAGGAGAAATCTTATTGCTATCCGGTCTTACGGATCTCGCTGATGGATATATTGCAAGAAGATTTCATATGATTAGCAATCTAGGAAAGATTCTCGATCCGGTTGCCGATAAGCTGACACAGGCAGCAATGTTGATTTGCTCGTTTACTCGCTTTCCACATATGCTCCCGTTGATCGTTATAATGGCAGTTAAGGAACTTTATATGGCGGTTAGTGGATGCCTTGTGATACGAAAAACAGGAAAAGTGCATGGTGCAGACTGGCATGGAAAAATAGTAACCTTTTTATTATATGGAACTGTGGCTGTGCATATTATATGGTTCCACATTACACCAATGGTGTCAGATCTGTTAATTGGTTTGTGTGCTATAATGATGGTTGTATCAGTTGTTTTGTACATTATCAAGAATACCAGAACACTTAGGGGAGAGACTGCATAAGCAATTTGATTATATTGAGATGACTAGATAATATTTAGGAGAACACAGACATGAACAGTAAGTCAAACGCACAAGCTATGGAAACAGAAAAAATACCACGTCTTTTGGCCCAGCTTGCAATACCGGCTGTTGTGGCTCAAATCATCAACCTTTTATATAATATTGTTGACCGTATTTATATCGGACATATTCCAGGTGTCGGTGCCGCAGCATTAACAGGTGTTGGATTGTTTACGCCAATTCTCATGCTGATCAATGCCTTCGCCATGCTGGCAGGATCCGGAGGTGCACCGCGTGCAGCGATTTCTATGGGAAAGAAAGATAATAAGACAGCTGAAAAGATTCTTGGAAATTGTTTTGCAATCCTCATGCTTATGGCCGCAGCTTTGACGGTGATATTCTTTACTTTTGCGCCACAGTTACTGACGATGTTTGGTGCTAGCGATAAGACACTTCCTTATGGCGTGGATTATGCAAGGATTTATATTCTTGGAAGTATTTTTGTTTTGATCGTGATGGGAATGAATCCATTTATTACGACACAGGGATTTGCGAAGATCAGCATGATGACAACAGTGATTGGTGCTGTAATCAATATCATTCTTGATCCGATTTTTATCTTCGTATTTCATCTTGGAGTAAAGGGAGCTGCACTCGCAACTGTTTTGAGTCAGGCTGTAGGGGCAATATGGATCCTTCGTTTCTTGTCAGGAAAGAAGACGATTCTGCATCTTAAAAAAGAAAACTTTAAACTGCAAAAAGAAATCATCTTACCATGCCTTGCTCTTGGTATATCTACATTTGTCATGTTATCTACGGAAAGTATTTTGTCTATCAGTTTTACTTCCAGTTTGTCAAGATATGGCGGAGATCTCGCAGTAGGGGCTATGACAATTATTACCAGTGTTAGCCAGCTTGCAACATTACCATTACAGGGAATTTGTCAGGGTGGACAGCCAATCATGAGCTATAATTATGGTGCAGGAAATAGAAATCGAGTAAAAAAAGCATTTTTTACTCAATTTACAGTTTGTACAATTTTTACGGGATGCTTCTGGTTGATTATGCTTCTATTTCCGAAGATGTTTGCAGGTATTTTTTCAAATAATACAGAATTAATCACGTATACGGCATGGGCGTTAAGAATTTACATGGCAGGTATTTTTTCTCTTGGATTCCAAGTTGCTTGTCAGCAGAGTTTCATGGCATTGGGCCAAGCAAAAGTTAGTTTATTACTTGCCTGCTTAAGAAAATTGATTCTGTTGATTCCGTTGATTTTTATCCTGCCGCATTTTATCCAGAATAAAGTATTTGCGGTATTTTTGGCTGAGCCAATCAGTGATATTTTGGCAGCGATAATAACAACTTCAACGTTCTTTAGTCGGTTTAATAAAATTTTAGATAGAAAATAAAGCATTATAAAAAGATCCTGTTCAAACTATGCTATAAAGAACAGGATCTTTGTGTATTTATTTTGCCAGGAAATTACTCTGTATCTCCATTGGCATATGATAAGCCTGGCCTCGTTTTGTTAGGCTGTATAGTTTAAAGCTCATGAGTTCCGGAGTTGCATTCAGAGAACTGCAGAGTCCGAAATAATCCAGGTCTTCGTTCTGAACAATATCTTCGATCTCCTCATCATCAATCAGAAGATCGGCAGCGAATAGATTGGCCTGGTATTCAGTGTTATCTGTCATGTTATAGAGTGTATCATCTTGCATAGGCAATATCAAAACATCCTATATTTACATCAGTGTACCACTTGATAAATGAAGATATGCTA
>CAJLTE010000195.1 GCA_905209435.1 uncultured Blautia sp.
TGCAGAATCCCAGTACCAGAAACTGAATACTGCTGCTGGCTCCTACACTTGCCAGCGCTTTTGCGCCAAGGATCTGTCCTACGATCGCAGCGTCAATAATATTATAAGTCTGTTGCAGCAAATTTCCTAATAATAAAGGAAGCGCAAACTGCAGCATCAGTTTCAGCGGATTCCCTTTTATCATAGATGTGGTCATTTCTCTTTACTCCCATTCTCTATATTTCTATAACAATTCCAGCTGATAAAATTATCTGCTTTGCTATTGATTTGATTGAATCTCCATTGAAATACAAATATCAATTTCAACAGAATTCCTTCATTATCATAACATTCCTATTTTTAGTTTCAATAAGAAATTTTGACATATTTTATCTTAAAGCCAAGTGTTTTCATACGTCAGGCGAATATTCGCAATTACATCAGGAGACTACTTGATTCTCCGCCTGCGACGGGTCGCTTCAGCGACATAATTCTTCTAACATAAAAAAGCCCTACAAAACGCCATCCAGGCGCATTGTAGGGCTTTATATATTGACTTAGCCTTTAATACCGGAAGATGCAATACCTTCTACATAATATTTCTGCATGAAGATGAACATGATGATCATCGGGATTGCAGAGATTACCAGTGCTGCCATGATTGCACTATAATGTACAGGCTGTGTTCCGAAGAAGGACTGAACTGCGAGCTGGATCGTACGCTTGTCTTCACCGGTCATAACCAGGAATGGCCACATAAAGTCATTCCAGTGAGCGACGAAATCAAGGATAAATACAGTTGCATATACAGTCTTGGAAATCGGCATAACAATCTTGAAGAAAGTTCCTGCCGGACGACATCCATCAATTGCAGCCGCCTCGATCAGATCATCTGGAATATCACAGAAAAACTGACGGAACATATAGATGGAGAAACATTTTGCTACAAAAGGAATTACCAGTGCTGCAAGTGTATTTACCCAGCCAAGCTGTGACATTTCAATATATAACGGAAGCATGATTGCTTCCATCGGAAGTACCATCAGGGCTACTACCAGATTCATGATCGCGCCTTTTCCTTTGAACTCAAATTTTGCAAGCGCATAACCACACATGGAGTTTACAAGCAGATCAAGAACCAGGATGAGTGCAATGTAAAGCAAGGTGTTCTTAAATACCTGAGGAAGATTCATTCTGGTAAATACTTCTACATAGTTATTAAAAGAAGCCGATACCGGAAAGAATGTTTTCAGGGAGTTCATATTTGCAAAAATCTGAGATTCCGGTTTCAGAGACGCGGAAATCATCCAGATCAGAGGAGAAACAAAGATAATACCTATGACAATATTTCCAAAATAAAACATAAATTTGGAAAAAGCCGCAGAAAATTTCATTGATGATTTTTTCATTTTCCTGTCCTCCTTAATCAGTTGCAGTAGTTACTTTCTTCATTAACAGTGACATTGCCACAACAATAACGAAGAATACAGTTGCGATTGAGCAGGCATAACCAAAGTTACCTTTCTGGAAGCCCTGTGTATAAATGTAATATACCAGAGTTTTGGTGGAGTTCTTTGGTCCGCCCTGTGTCATGATATATGGCTGTGTGAACAGCTTCATTGCCTGGATCATAGTGATCATAATAACATATTTTATAGTTCCTTTCAGTCCCGGAAGTGTGATAAACAGGAACTGATTCCATTTGTTTGCACCATCTACAGATGCTGCCTCATACTGATCTTTCGGAATTCCCTGAAGACCTGCCAGGAAAATCATCATCTGATAACCTGCGCCCTGCCATGCAGACATGAAGATAATGGAGTTCATGGCTGTATGCTCATTGCTCAGGAAATTAATAGGATCCATTCCCAGTGATACCAGCAGAGAATTAATAAGACCAGTGCTTGGATTTGCATTGTAAAGTACTGACCACAGAACAGAGATAACAACCATGGAGGTTAACTGTGGACTAAAATACATTGTTCTGAATATTGCGACTCCGCGGAATTTCTTTGAAACCAGAAGCGCCAGTCCAAGTGCCAGTATACACTGTACAGGTACAACAACTACTGTGAAATATACAGTATTTTTCAGAGCCATCCAGAAGTTTTTATCCTGGAACAGTTTCTGATAGTTTTCAATACCAATCATCTTTATGGCATCCGGTCTCATAATCTGATATTTAAATCCGGAATAGTAAACGGTATAGATCATCGGTACAACCAGAAATGCGATCAGAAGGATAACTGCCGGAGCAGTAAATGCATATGCAGTGATTCTCTCGTCACGTTTTCTGCCTGTCAGCTTCGTCTTAGCCATAATCCTTTCCCCCTTTTAACAAACTTAAAACGGCCGCACCGCAAAAGCGATGCGGCCAGGTTTCTATCCTGATTATTCAGCGTAGTATGTTTCGTAATCTTCTGTGAATGTTTCTGCTACTGTATCAAGTTCAGACTGGATATAATCATCATCAACTTCTCCGTTTGTAGCTGCATCAGAGAGGATATTTGTCATTGCTTCAGCATATGCAGAAGAGAATGTTGCATAGGAAGGTGTTCTTGGACGCGGAACTGCTGTGTTGTTCAGCTGTTCAACCATAAGTGCACGTGCTCCTTCTTTGTAATCAGCCATTGCTTCTTCATCATAAGCAGAGTTACGTGTTGCAGGTTTTACGATTGCAGCTGCATAAGTTGCTACATTTTCGCTGTTCATCAGCCACTGAAGGAATTCGCCTGCTGCATCCGGATTCTCACAGTCCTTGCTTACTGCTGCTGCCCAGTCACCACAAGGAGAAACTGCTGTACCTGTTTCAGATACCGGATAGTATGTTACACCCCAGTCAAAATCTGCATTTGCTTCCAGAGTTGCAACTTCCCATGAACCACCAAGCATTGTTGCACATGCACCGTTTAAGAACTCGTCTGTGATCGGCTCAATGTTTGCATATCCTTTTGCAATAAGATCTGCAAGGT
>CAJLTE010000196.1 GCA_905209435.1 uncultured Blautia sp.
GAAGTGTGGCAACACATGGAGCTGACTGTTACTAATAGGGTGAGGGCTTGACCAAGAAATGAGAAAGGCGGTTGCAAAGCGGCTGCCGGACTCACGCAGAGGTAAAATGATTCCATTAGGATGTAACATGTATGTAGTTTTGAAGATACAGTAAATGAGACGGTAACCATTTGGTTATCGTTTTTTTATTTGCTGAAACTATACTGCTGTGTTATCATGTTTATATAAAAAATATCTGTTTAGGAAGGAAGGGCATATGGGAAATCCTAATATTCCAGTAGGTATCTCTGATTTTAAAGAGATACGTGAGAATAATAACTATTATATTGATAAAAGCGGTTTCATATCTGAACTCCTAACCGATGGTGCAGCGAAAGTAACATTGATTACCAGACCGAGACGATTTGGGAAAACATTGGGCATGAGCATGCTCTACTATTTCTTTAATGTTCGAAATGAGAGTCAGAAATTATTCGAAGGGCTTGAAATTTCAAGAAATCACGAGCTTTGTGAAAAATGGTTGAATAAGTGGCCTACTATTTTTTTGACATTTAAAGATATAGATGGACTTGATTTTGCAAGTGCGTATGACCAGCTGGTATTTACCATCTCTGATTTGTATCAGAAATACAGTTTTTTGCTGGAAAGCGAAGAAATTGATGAAGAAGATCGTAAGCGCTTTAAACTTCTGAAATCTGGTGAGGGAAGCAAAATTTTGGTTATCAGATCTCTTAGTCTGCTTATGCGTCTGCTCGAGAATTATTACCATAAGCAGATGATTTTGCTTATAGATGAATATGACGTTCCTATAGCAAAAGCCAGCAGCAAAGGATATTACCAGCAAATGCTGGAAATTATCAGAGGTATGATGAGTACTGCATTAAAAGATAATACTTCATTGAAATTTGCTGTTATCACAGGCTGTTTGCAGATTGCAAAAGAGAGCATTTTTACAGGGACAAATAACTTTGTTACAGATACGATTGCAAATACCGGATTCAATGAATATTTCGGATTTACCCAGCAGGAGGTCAACAAAATCCTGGAAGATACAGGGACAGTGCAGTATGCAAAGCAGATGAAGGAATGGTACGATGGATATCATATGGGAGAAATTGATGTGTACTGCCCGTGGGATGTTATGAATTATTTGCGGGAACTTCAGAGAAATCCCAAAGCGCAGCCAGTCAGTTATTGGAAAAATACCAGTGACAACGCAATTATCCGCTCTTTCATCGATTTTGCAGGCAATAGCATTACGGACAAAATGGAAACATTGCTTTCTGGTGGATATATTCTTCAGGATATTGATGAGAACCTGACTTATGATTATTTGCATTCATCCGAAAGTAATCTTTGGAGTATTCTTTACATGACTGGTTATCTGACAGAAGCGCGGATTTCAGAAGGGAAAACTGCATTTTCACCGGATACCAAAGCATTAAAGATACCAAATGCGGAAATAAGAGAAATTTTTGAAACTACGGTAATGAAATGGTTTGCTGACAGTGTGAAAAAATGGAATCGAACAGCGATTTTTCAGGCTCTCTGGAATCAAAAACCAGAAATTATAACCAGAGAAATGAATCTATTGCTGTGGAATACCATCAGTTATCATGATTATAAAGAAGACTTCTATCATGCGTTTCTCACAGGCATTTTTATGGGAGCTGGTGAACAGATTGAATCGAACAAAGAGCATGGATTGGGAAGACCAGATCTTGTGATTATTGATAAAGTCAATGGAAAGGTAGCGATTTTCGAAGTAAAATATTCGCAAAGCATGAAACAGTTAAATAAAGATTGTGATAAAGCACTGGCGCAGATGAAAGAGAGAAAGTATGCAGAGGATTATAAGGACAGGTATAAAGATATCTTTTGTTATGGAATCTCATTTTATAAAAAGGAATGTCTGGTGAAAATGCTGGAGTCTTAGAACCTGTTTAAACACGCTCTGGAAAAGGTGAGGAAGCATTCCCTCACCTTTTTCCAAGTTCCCAGAAAGCCACAGCACTTGCGGCAGCTACATTCAGGGAATCCACTTCATGGGACATGGGGATTTTTACGGTGTAATCGCAGCCGGTGATGGTTGCATCCACCAGTCCGTCTCCTTCAGCTCCAAGGATAATCGCCAGTTTTTCTTCGGCTTGAAGGGCTGGGGCGTCAATGCTGATGGAATCGTTCCGAAGAGCCATTGCTACAGTTTTAAATCCGAGAGAGCGAAGCAGCTCCATTCCAGCTTCCGGCCAGGACACTTTTTTATGAAAATAAGTCCATGGAATCTGAAAAACAGTACCCATACTTACCCGGGTGGCTCTGCGGTAAAGAGGATCACAACAGCCTGGGGTGAGAAGAACCGCATCCATATGAAGCGCGGCAGCTGAACGAAAAATGGCTCCGATATTGGTTGGGTTCACTACATTTTCCAGAATGGCGATACGGCGGGCATTTTTGCAGATATCTTTCACAGAGGGAAGGTCCCGGCGAGTCATGGCACAAAGCATTCCACGGGTAAGTGCAAAGCCTGTAAGCTTTACAAGTACCTCATAATCTGCTGTATAAACCGGAATTCCCGGGAACTTTTGTAACAATTCTTTTCCTTCTTTTTCCAGATCCTTGTGTTGAACTAAAAAAGAAACCGGCTGATATCCGGCATTGGCCGCGCGTTGGATTACCTTTGGGCTTTCTGCGATAAAAAGTCCTGGTTTGGGCTCATAGAATCGTAGAAGCTGCACCTCCGGGATTCTGGCGTAAACATCCAGCTCCGGGGCAGTGAAATCTGTTATCTCAATTCGGTTACTCATTTCGTTTTCTCCTGTTTTTCAAGTGCTTTTTAAATGCTACTTGTTTGATAAAGCATTTTATTATCAGCATTATTATAAGGGAAAGACAGGTAAATTGCGATTCTTTTTTTAGCATATTTCTGCAATCGACACGC
>CAJLTE010000197.1 GCA_905209435.1 uncultured Blautia sp.
GCATGATTTCTGTGCATCGCGAAGCGCGTTACTGTGAACGGAGTGAACAGTAACACAGGGTTAGCCCCTGAACAGCAACAAGGCATTAATAAGAACTGAAAAACATAAAAAAACATCTTGATTTTCATGAATACTTATGATATGATACCGCTCAAAGAAAAGGGAGTAGCGGCCATGAAGAGATAAAAGGAAATCCATTTTTTCTGAATGGTGCATAAATGCGTCAGAACGGTAGATGAAACTACCCGCATTATGAGATAATCAGCGAGACTTTTATTTCAGGCATTATAACAGTGCCTGGGATAAAAGTCTTTTTTTTCCCTTTTTGAACGCTTTACAACTATTGTTAGTAAGAGAGATGGAGGAGAAAAATGAATAAGCGAAATGGAAAAATGAAATATCTGGCAATCGGTGCTGCCGGGTTTATAGTGGCAGGGGGATTAGCGCTGGATACAACTTACCAGATTCAGGAGCAGGAACAGGCAGTACTCACAACCTTTGGAGTGCCAAAGGCAGTGAATGAAACGGGATTACATTTCAAAGTCCCTTTTGTACAGCAGGTGCAGAAGGTAAATACCACGATCCAGGGATTTCCAATCGGATACAGTATGGGGAACAATGAGGTGGTGGAAAATGAAGGAATCATGATCACTTCGGATTACAATTTTATTGATGTGGATTTCTTTGTAGAATATCGAATTTCAGAACCTGTAAAATACCTTTACACCTCTGAGCAGCCGGAAGAGATTTTAAAAAATATTGCGCAAAGCTGTATCCGAACTGTAATAGCAAGCTATAACGTGGATGAGGTTCTGACCACCGGAAAAGGAGAAATCCAGAGCAAGATCAAAGAAATGATTTTGAATCAGATGGAGGAACAGGATCTGGGAATTCAATTGGTCAACATAACAATACAGGATTCCGAGCCGCCTACTGAAGAAGTGATGAAAGCATTTAAAGAGGTGGAAACTGCGAAACAGGGAAAAGAAACGGCGCTTAACAATGCTAATAAATACAGGAACGAAAAGCTTCCCGAAGCGCAGGCCCAGGCAGACCAGATTATTCAGGATGCGGAGGCACAAAAACAGGTGAGGATCAATGAGGCAGAAGCTGAGGTGGCAAGATTTAATGCAATGTATGAGGAATATGTGAAGAATCCGGAGACCACAAAAATGCGAATGTTCTATGAAACCATGGAAGATGTGCTGCCTGGTATGAAGATTGTGATCGACAACGGAAGTGGCGTGGAAAAGATATTGCCGCTGGATTCTTTTTCCGGAGACTGGAAAACAGAAGAAGATACAAGTGAAGAAACTAAGTGAAGTTAAGATAAGTATCTGATAGAAAGGATAAAAAATTATGAAAATGAAAAAAGCGGCACTTATAGCAGGCATTCTCGGAGCAGTAATAATCGGTTCTTCCATAACTATAACCCAACAAAATGAATACAAGCTGATCCGTCAGTTTGGTAAAGTTGACAGAGTGATCTGCGAACCGGGAATCAGCTTTAAAATTCCATTGATAGAAAGAACACAGTCTTTACCAAAGGAAACGTTGTTATATGATTTGGAAGCATCTGATGTGATTACCAAGGACAAGAAAACCATGATCAGTGACAGCTATGTTTTGTGGAGAATCACAGATCCCCTTAAATTTGCACAGACTCTGAACTCTTCTTTGGAAAACAGCGAGAGCCGAATTAATACGGCCGTATATAATGCCACAAAAAATGTGATCAGCAGTCTTTCCCAGGACAGAGTGATCACAAGCCGTGACGGAGAATTATCGGATATGGTGATGGAAGCCATTGGAGATAATATGGAACAATATGGAATAGAGCTGATTAAATTTGAAACAAAGCAGCTGGATCTGCCGGACGATAATAAGGCTGCTGTGTATGAGAGAATGATCTCAGAGCGTGATAATATTGCTGCTACATATAAAGCAGAAGGCGATTCAGAAGCAAAAGTAATCCAGAACAAGACGGATAAGGAAGTGACCATTCAGATTTCAGATGCGAAGAAGCAGGCTGAGATTTTGAAGGCAGAAGGGGAACAGGAATATATGAAAATTCTTTCCCAGGCTTATGGGGAAGATGAGAGAAGTGAATTTTATTCCTTCGTAAGAAGTCTTGAAGCACTGAAAGCTTCTATGCAAGGAGAAAACAAGACCGTTATTTTGTCATCGGATTCCCCGATTGCTCAGATTTTTGAGGGAAAATAATAAAAATTCTTGCATCTGCCGGTATTGACGTATATCATAAGGTACATAAGGAGTGACAAAAGATGGCGATAGTGAGAAAACACATATATTTTTCCGGGCAGGTGCAGGGCGTTGGATTTCGTTACCGTGCCAAAAATGCGGCGAGAGCCAATGATCTTACCGGCTGGGTGGACAATCTGTGGGATGGCAGAGTGGAAATGGAAGTCCAGGGAGAGCTTTCCGGAATTGAGCGTATGATTCAGGAAATCGAGATGGGAAGTTTCATCCGGATTGAGAATTATCAGATGGAAGACCTGCCTGTGGATGAAAGGGAGTGGAGCTTTTATTCGAAATAAAAAGGGATGCCAGGAGCAATGGGAATTTTGCTTCTGGTATTTTTTTGTGTAATAGGAATATTACGGAGTAATTTCCTATTACACAAAAAACGCTCCGCGAGCAAATAGCAAAGCGGATATTGAAAAAACAGGATTGACATTCAGAAACATGCCCCTTATAATTAGTTCGTGCACGAACAGTTCGAACCCGAACAGTTCGCACATGAACTATTTTGTATGGAAGTATATGAAAGAAGGGAAAGATGGAGAAAAAGAAGAAAACTGGTCCTGATGAGTGCTGCAGGGCGGAACGGCA
>CAJLTE010000198.1 GCA_905209435.1 uncultured Blautia sp.
AATATCAGGAAAAAATCTTCACCCCGTTCTTCCGTGTGGACAAATCAAGAAGCCGCGCTATGGGAGGTGCCGGCCTGGGGCTTGCACTTGTCAGTGAAATTGTCCGACAGCATAACGGACAGGTAAAAGTACTGGAAAGCAGCAAAAAAGGCAGCGTGATCGCAATCATGCTGCCAGTCTGAATATGTTTGTATTACATTTACTTTATATGCCCATGAACGCAATCGCTTTGCGATCTGCGTTCAAATCCGAGTATATTTTTTCAACAATACTGTCTGTATCCATTTCGCAGGTAATAGCCTGTTCCCTGAGAACTGAAGAAAAATCTTTTTCTCTCCACCATCTGCGCATATCTTTTTCACCAAATTCTCTGTTTCTTGTATTATGTCGTCTCACGGTTTCTTCAAACGACAGATCAAAATAATATGCGTATACATTTGAACCATATAATTCATTTGCCAGTTCAAACAACGAACGATACCATTCATCATACATGATCCCTTCCAGGATAGAAAATTCGCTGTGTTCCCTTCCGTATCGTAAAAGTTCTGCCATAAGCGGCAAAGCCTTTGTATCTATGCCATCATCAACCCACAGCATATTTCTTCTGACCTCATCCTGTGATATCAGCATTGTATTACGTCCTAGCTTTTTCTGTAATGCCTTCGCTACGGTTGTTTTTCCACTTCCTGAGTTTCCTCTGAGAATGATTAATTTTCCCATGTGCTGCTTTTTCCCTTTCAATACAAAATACAGAATTTTTATGACCGTACAGTCTATTTTACAGCTTTTTATTCCAACTGACAATATTCCCAGTGCTATGATCATTTTATTTAACCTCTATGCTCTCCATAGGCATTCTTCTTTCTCTGTATTTTGCTCTGTTTCTGTAATCTCAGTTACTGTCTATACAATAGCATCGTATATTTTATCCATACATGTTCATTATATAAATCTTTATGTTTATAATATAATTTTGCACTGTAAAAAATCCCCGGAACACGGATAGGATTCCGTATTCCGGGGACTCTTTTTCTGCACTTGCATCTATTTTATTGTTTATGATACCTCTCGATCACACAGGTATGCTGCTTTATTTTTTTATCATAATTGATTCCTGCAAGCAGGAGATTTCCATGATAGTCTTTCAGTGCATCTACATATTGCTTTTCTTTAATCTGTGATATGGCTCCATGGGCATCTTTGTCCCATTTCAGTTCAATGACTGCTGCCGGTTTGTCTGCGTATAACTTTCTTGGGATAAAGCAGATATCTGCAAAGCCTTTTCCGGTTGGCAGTTCCCGGATAACTGTATAGTACTCTCTGGCAAAATAAAATGCCAGATTAATGGTGCAGCTCAAAGAATTTTCATCGTTGTACTGAAGAACCGAAATTTCTCTGTGTGCCTGATCAATTCCTTTTGCAACTGCTTCCCCATCCAGATTCCACAATGCTTCCAGGAGTTTTCTGGAAGACTCTACCGACTGTATGACTTCTTTCCAGTCCATGGTGCTGATGGCATTTATATACTCCTGCGACACTTCTTTATTTGGAATCGTCACAGTTTTGTCCGGCCAATGATAGCTTAAGTAGCCCAGATGTACCAGAAGTGTCAATACATCATCCTTTCCCTGAAACGTTGTCATATCGTTGGAAAAAGTCCCTGTATTGATCTGCACCTTATCGCCTGCCAGCATTCTTATCACTGCATCTTTCAGGCCATCATAATTCATACGGATATAAATTTTCAGTGCTTCATAGGTTTCTGTCTGATTCCAGTAATTGTCAAAAATTCCACTTAACATGGCATCCACCACAGATTTCGGGCTGTACATGGAATATGTCTTCTTTCTTCCCTCTTCTATAGCAACCAGCTCATAGCCATCATACCATGCCTGTGCCTCCTGAAAATTCCGTTTATACCGGCTGCAAAGTTCCTTTACTTCCTCTTCTGTAAATCCAAAAAACTCTGCCATTTCTCTTGGATTGATCATGGAATATTCCGTAAACATATTTAATGCAGAATGGGAACCATATTTTTTTACCGGAAGGATTCCGGTCATATAAGCTAATGCCACATATTCCTGATCTTTCAGCCATACACGCAGAAAATCCAGATATTTTTTCTGTGCTTCCATATTCTGTTTAAATTCACGGAATATACAATCCCATTCATCGATCAGAATGACAAAAGGATGTCTGGTATATGCAAAAACATCCTGCATGGCAAAGACCAGATAATCACTGTCGATATAATCCGGATACTGCATCTTCAGCTCTCTGAGAATACGCTTCTGAAGAAGCTTCAGCATCTCATCCATATCCGGTGCAGCGCTTAAAAATTCCTGCATATTGATCCGGATCACATCATATTGATTCAGATGTTCCCGGAAGCTTTTGTCTGTATGGATTCTGAGAGCAGAAAACAGTTCTGCACTATCTTCCCCTCTGCCATAATATGCAGCCAGCATATTGGCAGCCATGGATTTTCCAAATCGTCTCGGTCTGCTCACGCAGACAAAACGCTGCTCTGTTCCCAGTACTTCATTTGTTTTTGCGATCAGCCCGCTTTTATCCACATAGATTTTTGACCGCAGACAGGCTTTAAACATTCCACCGCCCGGATTCAAATAACTTCCCATTCAGCTTCTCTCCCTCTTAAAAAAATGGCTTCACAGTATCCTTTTCTTTCTGAAACTATGATACCATGAAACCATTTTTCTGTAAATCCAACGGATTCCCTCTCAGTTCTTCCATCCATCAAACGCCTTGATCTCTTCATTGACACTCCCCACAGCTAAAGCAGGGGGATTCTTGCTTCTCCCACTACTGCATT
>CAJLTE010000199.1 GCA_905209435.1 uncultured Blautia sp.
ATGAGACTAGTCTACCACAATATCAGTCCTATAAAACGGTATGAATCCATCATTTTCGAATATCTGTTCGCTTTTTGAGTAATAAAAAAACGTCTGAACCTGTTTTAAACAGAATCAGACGTTTTCCTTTTTACAAAATCTAAATGAACATGTCTACAGGCTTATTTATTCGCTATACTTTCATAGTAGTTAATCCACAAACATGTTTTTACATAAATCCAGCGAACACAGAAGCGGCAATAACAGTAAGAAGTCCGGCAACGGCAATTGCCAGGCTGCTCATAGCACCTTCTACAGGACCAAGTTCCATTGCCTTAGATGTACCTATGGCATGGGCTGAAGTTCCAAGTGCCAGACCTTTCGCGATAGGCTCCTCAATTTTTGCCACTTTAAGGACTGCCTCCGCAATCACATTTCCCAGCACACCAGTGATAATAATAACTGCAACCGTGATCGTAACAAGTCCGCCAAGTTCTTCCGATACACCCATTCCAATGGCTGTAGTAATGGATTTCGGAAGCAGAGTAACATACTCTGAATGGGAAAGTCCAAACAGCTTTGCAAAAATCAAGACACTGACCATACTTGCAAGTACACCAGAAACAATTCCTATAATGACAGCTTTCAGATTCTTACGAAGCAGAGTAAGCTGTCTGTAAAGCGGTACCGCAAGACATACTGTAGCAGGAGTAAGCAGATAACTGATATACTGACCGCCTGCATTGTAGGTCTTATAATCCACCTGCATAAGCTGAAGCATTCCCATTACACATAGAATTGCAATCAAAAGAGGATTAAACAGCGCCATTTTAAACTTTTTCTTCAGCAAAAGACCGACCTCATATCCAGCCAGACTTAATGCCGCCCCGAAAAACAGGGAATTTTCTATAAAATTTATCATTTCTTATCTTTCCCCCTGTCCTTTCTGATCACAAACTGAGTACTGCGTCCAGTAACTACCATTACAATGACGGTTGTCAGAATTGTTATGAGCACAACAGGAAGCCAGATTGGCTGCAGATCACCCCACGCTTCCAAAAGGCCCACACCTGCAGGAACGAACATAACCGGCATAATTTCAACCAGAAAATCTGCTGCTTCCTCTACCTGCTCAAGTTTCAGAATTCCGCTTGCAAGTGCTCCAAGCATCAGCACAAGACCATATACACTGGCCGGTACCGGAAGAGGCAAAAGGATATGTAATCCCTCCCCCAACGCTGAAACCAGCAAAATAATACAAAATTGCCTCAGATACTTCACTTTTTGTCTTCCTCCTCGCTGTCTCCACAAAGAAGTTCATTTGCAATTTCCAGATAAGGCTGAAGCTCCTCAAGAGAAGCCCTGCCATTTCGCTTCATCTTTGTAATCCCTGGATACTGTGCAGGGATGGATCTTGTCATATTTCTGTCACCGTAGATTTTCACCATATCTCCATTTTCCAAGGTATCCCCGGCAATTAATTTATCATTTTTGTTATAAATTCCTTCCTTGGGAATCGCTGCCTTGAAAACAGTTTTTTTATCCATATCTACGAATACCATTTCCTTCAGTATATCTCCGGCTTCCACATAAATAGCTCTTATGGCTTCATTTTCCAGACGTGCTTCCTCCTGTTTGTCTTTCTGTGCCTGTCTGGCAACCAGATTCCAGAACGAGCCGCCTACTACGCCAAAGATCACCAGAAGAATGACAATTCCTACAATGAATTTCACATCGATTTCTTTTTTCTCCACTGCAAATCCTCATTTCTTTCATGGCTTTTTCTTCTGCCCTATTATACATTATCTTGTTAAAATTGCAATGTCATCTTTCGACAATTCTCTCCCCTGTTTTTCCCAATTTTTCTACAACATAATTGTAAAACTGTGTTCTGGATATTCCTTTTTTCCACATTGCGACTGTTCAGAGCACGATTTTTTCCACCTGCCAGCTGCCGTTTTCCACGGTCATAACTGCCATGGTCACGTCTCCACCAAAGCGGCTTCTGCCGCAGCTTCCAGGGTTCAGCCACAGCCTTCCGTCAATTTCTTTTGCAAAATACTGATGACTGTGTCCAAAAATCACCACCTGGGTATCCCCTAACTCCCAGGCAACATCTTTCCTGTCATGAACCATAAAGAATTTCACATTTCCCACTGTAAAGTTCAAGCTTCTTCGCAGATTCTGTGCCCAGTATCCATCATTGTTTCCTCGCACTACATATAAAGCGCCCAATGATCTTATAGTATCCAGAAGCTCCGGTCTGTCCACATCTCCAGCATGAAAAATGCAGTCACAGGACTGTAATATGTCCAGAACTTCTGTCCGTAAAAGACCATGTGTATCTGAAATAATTCCAATTTTAATTCTCTTATTTTCTATCATTTCACCGTTCCTTATACCACATTCATCTATATTTTTTCAAAAAACAGCCTTTTCCTCAAAACAGACAGATTTTCCCATACTCGCCGTCAAATCCAGGTTTACAGATTACTTCTCTGTTTCTAAGTTTCCGAATGCCTGAAGCAATCATGTGACTACTTTCTTTCTCAATATCCGCAATGGGAATTTCCCTTAAAATATCAAATTCATTTCCCAGTTTCTGAAGCATCTTTTCATATTCACCAGTGACTGTTTTGGTGGTTACAGCCTTTCCAACACAGGCAGAAATCACCTCAGGAAGAGGTACAATGCTCTCAAAAGGTCTGGCATTTTTTCTCACAAACCCATTTTCTCTATCAGCCAGATCCATAATTCTGTGATTCACTCCCATAGTCAGTTTTTTCCCGCATACAGGACATATTCCATGATACTTTTCTGCTTCTTCCGG
>CAJLTE010000200.1 GCA_905209435.1 uncultured Blautia sp.
CAAAGATATCGGGAACGCTGTACTTATTTCCTCCAATACTGATATAGCAGTCAGGACTGATGATCCTGCTTTCCAATTCCTTCAGCCGATAACGGCGGTCTGGCAATGGCAGCAACATATCCCTTTCTTCCTGAAGATAATGCAGGTTCGGGATTCGTTTGGTTGTTGTATGTGTTTCATTACACCAGGATTCAACGAAATCCTTCCCGCGGCGATTTAGATCTTCCATCGAAGCAAAGTGGTTTCCTTTTATGAATTGTTCTTCGATATAGTTGAATGGTCTCTCGATCTTTCCCTTCTTACGTGGCCAGTAACAGGGACATGCATTAAGTTCTGTTCCCAGATGTCTTGCCATAAGCAGGGCATGGGGATTATAACGGATCTCTGTTTCGGTTTTTGGATTATTTTCGATGACTAATGCAGATGGATTATCGATCAAAAGCTCCAGAGTTACTCCGCCAAGATCCTTAAACAGTTCCTGGATTGCTTCATAAATGGCGGCAGCATCTGCCTTCAAAGAAAAGCAGACAGCTTTCTTTCTGGATGCTGAAAGTATCATTGAAAAACAGTAAACGGTTGTGATCACTCCATCGACAGGAACATTATAAGGTGACCAGTCGAACTGGGCCTGATCACCAGGCGGGCTTTCATGCCTTACAGTAGCTTTTGAACTGATGTGGTTTTTAATGTCCTCATCGATTCTTGACAGATACCGGTAAACTGGGCTAATACTTCCTGTATAACCTCTTGCTTTCAATTCTCTGAAAATCCGTGTTCCATTGAAAAGAAACGGTTCGCATCGCCATTCTATGATTTGTTCCTTAAAATCATCAATCTTGGTTTTATAGACTGTCCGTTTATACACTGGTGCCTCTTTTTCTTCTAAAAGACTCCTGACGGTATTCCTAGACATTCCAAGTATTTTTGCAGTTGCTCGTTTTGATCCTGTCTGTTTATAAACTCGCTGAACAGCTGCCCAATCTTGCAAATCATACACCTTCTTTCAAACCTCCTCTCTTGTATTGGTGCATACAGAGAGAAGTGTATCGTTCTCTATCAGGTGGGTCAATTCTAAGTATTAAATTTTCAAGGTACAGTGTAATCAGAACCAGTTCTACTTACTCATTGCCACTGCTGTAGGTGGATCAATTTTCCTCGTTAAAACTGGGTCAGTTTTAAGTATAAATCAATAGATGTAAGCTTCTGTTGTATTAAGTACACTGTTTGTATATTCCAACAATCCGGTTTTATCCACATATATCGGAGAATTCAGTGCCACCTGAAATGCACTGTTATCAGGATTTACAAATCTGCCCATTCCTTACACCTCACAATCAAAAATGGCTCCAGGCTATCAATTATTTTCAGTAAAATAATGATAACATGAAACCATTTTAGCGTAAAGTTGAAAACCATATTCTCTCTAACTTTCGTAAGACACATCATTATCCCAAATTTCATCACAAAATAAATCTATTTTATCAAACAAAGAACTTATATCATATGTCTTAACTGTTCCATCTTCAAATGTTGCCAAAAGCATATAATTTTTTTAAAGGCTTTATATCTTTAATCTTATGAAACATAATATCCCCTTACAGTTCTTCTTTACATTTTATTTTTTGTAGGCACTGGAATAAACTCCAGTTTCAACTGCATTCCTAATCCCTTGGCAAGTTTCTTCACCATACTCAGGCTGGGATTTCTTGTTCCGTTTTCAATTCTGCTTATATCAGCCTGTGTAATACCAGTTTTAGACGATAATTCTTTCTGTGTCATATTTTGCTGTACCCTGGCATCAATCATCGCCTGTATAATATCGTACTCCGGCTGTAGTGCATCATATTCAACTTTTACCTCTGGATTCTGCAATGCTCTCTTTTTATACTCTTTATAGCTGCTCATTGCCATACCTCCGTTCATAATCTGCTTTATATTTCTTTGCTAACTCCATTTCCACTTTCGGTGTTTTCTGTGTTTTTTTAACAAATCCATTGGTTAATACCGCCTTCTTGCCTATAATAAAAAAATACAACACTCTTGTAATATCTGATCCCTGTTTTGTACGAAGCTCAAATATCCCATTCTCCAATGGTTTTGAATAAGGTTCTCTCAGTAATGGTCCATTCATCTCTAACAAATCAATCGTTCGCAATGTTTTTGCCAATAGTTTAGGTTCCAAAGAATCCAACAATTCCTGCACTGGACATCTTCCATCTTCCGTATCATATAAAATGATTTCGTACATTAGTATACTCCCTTTTCTTTATTATTATAATATGTTGTATTCAACATATTGTCAAGGTGTTTCCGAGTTTTATCTTACAATCCTATATTATCTCACAAAACATTATCATTAATGATTATATTGAAATAAAAATCTGTCAATCATCACAGATTTTTATTTCGATATGTTTCCCAAGCGCGTTGGCGTATTTCTCCAATACAACCAGTGTCGGTACCCTGCCGCCACTTTCAAAACGAGCTAGATTCGATGGCTGTATCCCTGTAATATCTGATATTTCTTGCTGAGTCATCTTCTGAGTATGTCTTTCTTCTACCAAAAGTCGAATTATTTCTGCCGATTTATTCAATACCGTTTCCTGTATTTTTTCTGTATAAACTGCCAGTCGCTTTTCCCTGGCTTCTTTTTCAGAAATATACTCTTTCATATTCTCATGCATTTGCTCATCCCACTTCCCTATATTACTCATCATTTTATTTATTGGATGTATATTCCGTTCCAAGTGAACCACTTGCACGGTCAAACTGAGCCAGTCCCACG
>CAJLTE010000201.1 GCA_905209435.1 uncultured Blautia sp.
AAGACATAAAGGCACATCTTGCCATAATATAGCATTCTTCACTATAGCACAGCAAAATCTGTCTGTCAACTATTTTTTTAATATTTATTTTACTTTTTCAATCCTTTTATGGTGCTTTTCTTTTGATATACCTTATTGCGGCAGTTTTTCAAAAATTTATTGCCCGTATACTTGTTTATATAAGAACTGTTGCAACTAAGTCCATAAAACCTATTTGCTTTCATTGTATTTTGAACTACTGCTATTCCTGAACATTTCAGAATACCAATTCCAGATTTACTGTTAGAAGCACAGTAATTTTTGTTAATCTGGACGCTTTTACACCCTGAAATCAGGATTCCTCTTCCCTGGTTTCCTGTCACCGTATTACTCTCCAGCACAACCTGGGGCGCAGATAACAGAAAAATACCATTTCCTTTATTACCGGATACTGTATTCTTATTTATTTTAAGTCCGGATACTGTCGCCTCAGCCCAAATGCCATCTTCCGCATTGGATTTTACAATATTGCCGAAGATATGATGAGCTCTTTTAGTTCCGGCTGTACCATTAATATAAAGTCCAGGACCATTTTTTCCACGGACTGTATTTCCCTGCACTTTATCACAACTGCTCTTTCTCAAACTGAATGCCAGGTTCGATCCAAAACTGTTTCCGGAAACATTTACTGAATTATCTGTAAATGTACAATTTTCCGTGTAACTTACATAAATCCCCTGCCCCTTTCCGGCTACCTTATTTCCATTGACAGTAACATCTCTGACAAGATAAGCTCCTGCCGGTATATCGGTCTGACCTTTAATCATACATCCCGTAAGAGAAATTCCAAAACTGCCCCATGGGCCATCAGATGTCTGTCTGATATCAGAAACCGAAATCGTATTATTGGAAACTTTCAGATTCTCCGAATACTGGTTTCCTTTATTTGTAGCATTCTGACCATCCGGCAGATGTGTATTTTTTTCATAAACAGAGCGCACATAGACACCGCCGCCCACATTAATCATCTTATTATCTGACACTGTTGAATCCTGATAGTTAAGGCACCATACTGCTCTCTTAGTGATGTTTTTGAATATGTTATTTGAAATAGTTATATTTCTGTATGGTCTGTCAAACATCATACTATGGCTTCCCACACCTGCAAAAACATCCTCGAAAACATTGTTCCTGATTTCTATATCCTCACATACACTTCCGTCATAAGGCAGATATCCGGGAAAAATCCTATCCTTGCAGGAATCAATCTGAATGCACTCCTGGCCTCCCTCATCGTAGTCTTTCCAGTAGCCACGGAATGTACAACCAGTTACGCTTGCTCTCTTCACTCCTCCAAATTCCAGGAAATGAGATTTCAGGTTGTTAAGAAATGTCACATTCTTGATAGTAACATTACTTGCATGTCCGATTCGAAATCCCACAAAACCTCCAGGGCCTTCTTTATCTTCTATAGAATCATAATTGCAGTCCCAGGTGCCACCTTCAATTGTAATATTCTGATATCCGGTATATCCGCCAGATGATTCTACAGTATTTCCCAGACGAAGCAATATCTGTTTCTGCGGTGATGTTTTTTTGATTGTAGTCCCCACTGCATAAAGATAAATGTTGCTGTACATACAGATAGTACCTGTAAGTTCATAATTACCCTGTGGAATTACCACTTTACATGGCTGGATATTGGTAGCACGGTCCCTTACTTTCAATAAAAGCTCATTCAGATCCTGAGTAATATCCTGTCCATCTGTAACCTTCAGTGTATAAACCAGCCCTTCTTCATCACCATCGGATGACTCATTTCCTGCAGAAAAAGTATCTTCATCGTCCATGAATTCAGCACCTACCTGAGAATTGTCCGTGAAATCCTGAAATTCTCCGAAATTCTCCTGATCACGTACATCAGGTGTATTGTCACCTGAATCAAACTCATTCCCGGAATCCACCTCCTGAGAAGATTCGCTGATCTGAAAGTCATAATCAATTTCTCCGGATTCATCTTCTTCATCATTCAACTGTCTTTCTGCTTCCTGATCATACTGTTCGAGTTCATTTTCAAGTGTACTTCCGGACAATGCGGCTAAAACATTTACCGCATTTCCTCCACATGTTCCGATTATTTCGGCTACAAGAACCGTACTTAAAAGCCAGACACATATTTTCTTCTTCATAATAGATTTCACCCCATTTATGCCATAAAGCAAAAAGCAGGAATGCCGTAGACATTCCTGCAATGAGCCTTCTATACTGTATAATAATAGAAAGATAATTATTTAAGGTTAACCTTAGCGCCTTCAGCTTCAAGTTTTGTCTTGATGTCTTCAGCTTCTGCTTTGGAAGCGCCTTCTTTAACAACCTTAGGAGCTCCATCAACCATTTCTTTAGCTTCTTTAAGACCTAAGCCAGTTACTTCACGAACAACTTTGATAACTTTAACTTTGTTTGGTCCAACTTCTGCAAGTTCTACGTCGAACTCATCTTTTTCTTCAGCTGCTTCTCCAGCTGCTCCAGCTGCTGCTACTACAACACCTGCTGCTGCGGATACACCAAATTCTTCTTCACAAGCTTTTACTAAGTCGTTTAATTCTAATACAGATAATTCTTTGATTGCTGCAATAAATTCTTCTGTTGTTAATTTTGCCATTTTAATTTCCCTCCATATAATATTATTTTAGATTCGTTCTTTTTGTGCCCTTGGGCAATTAATAAAAATTATTCAGCTGCTGCTTCAGAGCCGTTTTTCTCAGCGATCTGATTAAGCA
>CAJLTE010000202.1 GCA_905209435.1 uncultured Blautia sp.
TTAGGAAGCGTTTTGTCAATACAGAGAATGATAATTCATTAAAAAATGAGTTGTTTTTGTGGTGTACAGCCTTAGAAATTGCCTGCTGTCACTTCCTGACAGATTAAATTCTTCATTCTGTCCTCTATTGTTACCTTTTTTGCTTTGTTGAAGAACACCCCGACAAGGTAGGTAGTGTTTCCTATTCTCGCCTTGAAATTGCCACCATCAATATAATTTGCTTTATTTTCCGCTGTTTTCTCTTCCTGCATTCGTACCTCTCCTTTCCAAGATTCCCCCTACAAGGGACAGGTAACAAAAAAGGTAACATGACCGAAAAGACCTCTCAAATCACCCTACCTGTATCTGCTACCTGTGTTTTATTTATTTTTCTATTTTCTTGTTACTTTTGTTACCTACAAGAGAAAACCCAGTAAAATCAATACTTTCACTGGGTAACAGAACCAGTAACCAAAAGGTAACATCATCAATTCTGTTACTTGAATGGTATCTCTAATTCCAGTTGCTTCGGTACTGCCATAAAACCATCGCTGTCCGCTTTGTCGGGGATTCCCTGAGAGAAACCGGCACGAACCCAGCCACGCTGTTTGCCATAGACACCGAAATGCATGGCACCATCACTCATAATCCAGTCTGTTACCGAATTATTCATAATGTCGCAAATCTGTTTCAATTCAATTCTCTTTGGCTCATAAGCCCTGTGAAGAGCTTCTTTCCAAAGCATTTTGGAACAAACCCTGTCCCCCTTGAAATTATCAAGAAACGCAAGTATCATTCCTGCATCTGCATCTTCCGGCATGAACTGCTTCTGATAATCTTTCAGATACTCGGCTGATTCCCTGCTTAGCATAAGCCTGAACTCTCCTGACCTGTATATCTCCATAGCTTCCGCCCACACCTGCTCGATATACTTTCTTGAAAGCTCTTCATTTTTAAGAATATGGCACTCAGCCCTGTCTGGATAAACCATGACCGGCATAAATCGTCTATTGCCTGTTCTGTCGAGAGGAAGCGTGTCCATAGCGTTGGAAGTGCCACCAAACACGCACTGTCTCGGTCTGTCCTTTGGCTGTGTCTCATAAGGAACCTTGTAAATGTCGCTCTGTCTGCTGATGAATGACTTTATATCCTCAATGCTCCTTGCACTGGCTGTTGCTATCATTTCTGACAGTTCTATGATTAAATGCCCCTGCATCTTCCGGAACACATTTTCATCATCAAGTTTCTTCAAATCATCCGTAAACCATGAATCATTCATGGCTAGGAATCTGAAAAACGTTGACTTTCCGGCTCCCTGACCACCCACCAGAATCAGCATATATTCAAACTTCGTTCCAGGTCGGTATACCCTTGAAATTGCCCCTAACAGAAGGACTTTCATTGCTTCATAGACATAATTGTTCTGATCGGCTCCAAGGAAGTGATGAAGCACATCTTTGATACGTTCTTTCCCATCCCAGACCAGAGAACCTAGTTTTTCACGAATCGGATGATACTTATTTTCCATAGCAACCACATTGATAGCCGATTTTATCTTCTTTTCCGTTGTAAGGCTGTAATGTTCTTCAAGATACAACATGATATGGTCTATATCAGAATCTGTAAGTGCCGTACTCTCACGATACCACCCTAACCCCTTAACAATGTCGTTTCTGTCAGTCATCATGTTATAACGAATGGCTCCCTTGAACTTCGGGTCGTTCTCAAAGACTGTAACCACATTTCTAATGCACTGCTTCACAGCTCCTTTGTCTGTTGTGATTAACTGTTCCCTGATTCCTGCGATATTCCCTGACTCTTCTCTCAATATCTTCCACCCCCTTTCCTAAATCGTGTATCACTGCTTCCTTTTCATCTTCCGTACCCCACAGCAGGGTATCAAGCTGAAACTCAACCTTTTCCCGATTCTGCACAGCTTCCACATATCTTTCATCAATCTTTTCCATGCTTTCCGGTCTGAAATTCCGCTCCCATTCTTTCAGCAGATGAAGATAGTCGGACAGCACCCGATATGTCTTTGTTTTCGTTTCTTCAAGAATCTGCATTGGAGATTTCTCTCTTCTTACCGGCTTGGGCGGTGATCGCACCGAACTGTCATAGATAATCCCAAACTCGTCAGCTATCTGCATGGCTGTTTCTCTTGGTGACCGGTTATAATATTTAGCGACAAAATCAATCGCATCTCCATTTTCCCCACAACCAAAACAAAAATATTTTTTATCTGTCGGTTTTACTTTCATGCTCGCCGTTTTGTCCTGATGAAACGGACATCTGCACATGTTATTTCGATTGAAAACAATGCCTGCTCTCTCCATGACTTCCCTTGCGGTCACTCTTTCCTTTACTTCATCAAATACTCCCATACAATCCTTTCCGGACAATAAAAAAGCATCTGTATTTCCACTAATGGATTACAAATGCTTCCTAAAGTTCCATATTCTTTTTTCTGATATGCACATCTTGTTTTTTCTCATATTCCATAACCTGCTTCTGTTTCTCTTTCAGTTTTGCCTGAATGGAAACCCTTGCCTGTTCCTTAATCTGTTCCTTTGCCTTAACCTTATTTTTCGGCTCATTCAGGGCAGAGATGATATTTCCCAAAAGTGCCTGTGATGCTTTTTCTAGTTTGGCAACAATCGCATTTACGACCTTGGAAGCCACCGACTTTGATTTATCACTGAGTTT
>CAJLTE010000203.1 GCA_905209435.1 uncultured Blautia sp.
CGCTCTTTTTCACCTCTTCCAGAACTGCTTTCAGACGTTCCTCAAATTCACCACGGTATTTGGCACCTGCTACCAGGGCTCCCATATCCAGGGCAAAAATTTTCTTATCCTTCAGTGCTTCCGGAACATCTCCTGCTACAATTCGCTGTGCAAGACCTTCCACAGCGGCTGTTTTACCAACACCAGGTTCACCGATGAGAACCGGATTGTTCTTGGTCTTACGGGAAAGAATACGGATCACATTCCGGATCTCACTGTCACGTCCGATAACCGGATCCAGTTTCTGGCTTCTGGCTTTCTCTACAAGATCTTCACCGTATTTATTCAGTGTATCATATGTGGCTTCCGGGTTATCGCTTACTACACGCTGATTTCCACGCACTGTAGAAAGTGCCTGCAGGAAGCGTTCTTTGGTAATGCCGAATTCGCTCCAAATTTTCTTCATGCCGGGACTTGGATATTTCAGAAGTGCCAGGAAAAGATGCTCTACGGATACGTATTCATCTCCCATTGCCTTCGCTTCATCTTCTGCGTTTACCAAAGCCTTATTCAGATACTGTCCGAATCTAAGTTCTCCGCCGGATACCTTTACCTTGGCATCCAGAGCTTTCTTTACAGTATCAACAAAGTAATCTTTATTTATTTCCATTTTCTCAATAAGCTTGAGAATCAGGCTGTCTTCCTGTGTCAGGAGGGTATATAACAGATGTTCCTGTTCAATTTCCTGATTGCCGTATTCGTAAGCAACCTTCTCCAGATCCTGAACAGCCTGTACGGATTTCTGCGTAAATTTGCTGATGTTCATAGGCTCTCCTCCTTCAGCTGATATTAATATAAAGCGCAACTTCCGCGGCTCTTTAAAAAAGTAACTCGCAGGGGCTGCGCATTTATAAACATTTATAATGATTTCCTTATTACGGTTATTAATATAGCACTGATTGTTAGCACTGTCAAGAGATGAGTGCTAATTATTTTGTGGAGATTGTATGAACGCTACGAGCCATGCAAAATAGCGGTTTAAATCTTGTATTATTTTGTCTGTATCCACGCTGTCCTCCTACCTTATAATTTTCCAATTTGATTTTCGTTTTGTTCCGCCCTGTACCAAATGTCCATAATCCTTTTTTCCAGGTGACATTGTCATCACATTCACACCGAATTTATGTAACCATTTCACGGATGTACGCGCCAGATAATCCTTCGGATCATCCCCGATCATTGCAATCATTGCACAGTCTGAACCTGTTTTGCATTTCCAGTATGCACCATAAAATCCATCTGATTCCACATCAAAATGTCTTTTCATCATCTGTATCATCTCCTGCTTGTATAATATCAGCCACGTTTCTCCATAACT
Organism: uncultured Blautia sp.; assembly: GCA_905209435.1. The sequence goes on from CAJLTE010000203.1 coordinate 1,358, forward strand.
ATTATTTTATTTGAGATGTTCCGAACGATTGGAAACTTTCCTATCACATGATAAATCGGCATAAGCTCTTTCATTCCTTCAATCAGACTGACTTCCTGTCGAACAGAAAATGCCGGTATGATTCTTTGCAGTTCCTTTCCATTCTTAACTCCCCATGTGAATTTTGCATTGCTCCCCTCTATAGATTTTTCTTTCACATGTTTTACAACAAAAGGGGACATGGTTTCAACCATTACGGTTACCTTCTGGAATGATTTCTCAATAATAGAAAACATTTTTCTAATATCCTTTTCACACAAATACATTGTAAGACCTTCGATTATTACCAGAACATTCTCACCATGATAATCGATATCATCTACATAGGATTCATCCATTGCAGACTTTGCAATCTGATATACCGGACCAGTTTCGGTAAGGAACTGACTCCTTATCTTCATCGTTTCTGACAGATCCACATTGTACCAGTGCAGATATTTTCTCTCCATCCGATAACATCTGGTATCCAGTCCACATGCAATATTTATAACAACTGTATTTGCATGCTTCTCCAGATATTGCTTAACCATCCGGTCTAATACGATTGTTCTCGCAATTACGCCATAATTCATGGCTTTATCCTTATCTGCTTTGGAAAAGTTATAGTCCAGCTTCTCCACAAGTTCTACTGCAATCTCATCCTTGATTTTGGCATTTTGCTTTTTTGTTTCTTTTGCTCTTGCATACAAAGTCTGTACCATCGTTTCCGGCACACCTGTCACATTCACTTTTTCTTTCATTGCCTGTCGCCTTCTCCTATAGATTTTCTCACAACACAATGCATCCTCATACCTTTACGGGTTTCAAATTTTTCTACCTTTAACCCTGCTTTTCTGCAGCACTTCATGACCATATCTCTTGTTGGAACCCGGACATCTCCGTGTCCGCATATATTTGCCAGCGGCATTTCCAGTGTATTCATCAGCCATACCAATACTTTATTGTCACTGGTCACATCTCTCAGAATCAATCTTCCATTTGGGCGAAGACATCTTTTCACACTGTCAAAAAATGCCTGTGGATTTGGATAGTGATGGAAGCTCATAGAACAAATAATTGCATCAAATGAATCGTTTTCAAAAGGAAAATTCTCACAGTCTCCCACAACAAATATTGCATTTGGAATATCTTTCTTTTTTGCCTGTTCAATCATCGCAGGAGTCAGATCCAGTCCTGTATAATGCCGGTCTGGATATTTTTCTGATAATAAAGAAATCATCGGAGCAGGTCCGCAGCCTGCATCCAATAAATCTCTAAATGGCTCCTTCTCTAATTCTT
>CAJLTE010000204.1 GCA_905209435.1 uncultured Blautia sp.
TCTGTGCAGATCATCCGATCGATCAGGATACAGCACAGGGTGATCCGTTTGCAACTTATATGTACACGATTTTCCTTCCGGAAGTTGCAGTTAATACAGAAACCGGCAAGGTTACTGTTGAGAAATTTACATGTGTTGCCGATGTAGGTACGATCATGAACAGACTTCTTGTAGAAGGCAACTTCTATGGTGGCCTTGTACAGGGTGTGGGTCTTGCTCTGACAGAAGACTTTGAAGATTTGAACCACGATACCACTCTGAAAAATTGTGGTATCCCATACCCGAAGGATGCGCCGGATGATATTGAACTTCATTTCAATGAAACCTATCGTCCAAGTGGCCCTTATGGCGCTGCCGGCTGTGGTGAGGCTCCACTGGATGCTCCACATCCTGCAATCCTGAATGCAATCTACAACGCGACAGGTGCACGTATTACACGTGTTCCTGCCCGTCCGGAAAGAGTTCTTGCAGCATTGAAGGAACTTGAGAAATAAATCATAAATCTGATTTTATCATGTGATATAATGAGGGGAGACGGTAAACTGTCTCCCCTTTAGAGACGAAAGAATTGTATTGATCCGGTTCACAGCAACGAAAGGAGTGCAGGCTATGACATATATACAGGAAAGAGGTTCTACTCATGTGTATCATGTAAATCGAATGTCAAAGGAAGAGATGGATCATATGATCAGTCTCTGCGTCCATGATCAGCCGGCGTACTGTGTTGCGGCCTGTCCCTTCAAAGTAGATACAAAAGAGATGCTGTTTTATGCTGCAAAAGGAAATTTTAAGAAGGCTCTGGCAATCTATGAAAAGATCACTCCATTTCCGATGATTCTCTGCGACGGATGCACGGCTCCCTGTGAAGAGAAATGTAAGCTTTGTGAAATTGGCGACGGTGTATCCATACGTGAAGTAGAGCGCGCAATTGTCCGATATGGGGAATCCGGAAAACGGAGCAGTGTTTTTCGTATAAGAAAAAAGAAAAAGGCAGTAATTTTCGGGTCAGGATTATTTCCACTGTTTCTGGCAGGGGAACTGGAGCGGAAAATGTATCCTACAACTATTTACTGTCAGGAAGAAAATTATGAAGAGTATATTGCAGCAGCTGCACATCTGTCGGAATCTGATTGTCGGAATGAAGCGAAACGTCTGAAATCCATGGATCTTGTTTTTGAATTCGGATGCAGTCTTGATCCTGTATTTATCAGAGAAAAGATGGAACTGGCAGATGTGGTTTGTGCATCAGAAGAGATTGCACAAAAGCTGGCACCACAGGAAGAAGCAGATATAGAAATCATGCTGAGAGAACAGGCCAGGATCGTCAGCGGATCAACACAATCAGTGATGGATGCTGCTTTTTCTGCAAAGAGAGCCGCCCTGACGGTAGATCTTCTCGTGCAGAATCTTTCTCCGTACAGCAACAGAGGCAGTGAAGGAGCAGTTACTACCAGGCTTTATACGAATATAGAAGGCATCAAAGGGTCAGAAAGAATCCCCTGTGGTGCAGAGGGATATTCGAAAGAAGAGGCTGTTGAGGAAGCAAAGAGATGCATACAGTGTCATTGTGATGAGTGTATAAAAAGCTGTGTTTACTTAAGTGAATATAAAAAGCATCCGGGGCTTCTGGCCCGTGAAATTTATAATAATACCCAGATTATTATGGGAGATCATCCAATGAATAAAGCGATGAATTCCTGTTCACTCTGCGGACAGTGTACGGTGACATGTCCGAACGGATTTGATATGAGTCAGGTTTGCAGATCCGCAAGAGAAAACATGGTATCCACGGATAAGATGCCATTGGCGCCGCATGAGTTTGCGTTGATGGACATGTTGTTTTCAAATTCAGAAGCTTTTTTATGTAAACCTCAGCCTGGATTTGATATCTGCAGATATGTGTTTTTTCCAGGATGTCAGGCCGGAGCGATTGCGCCGGATGTAGTCATGGATGTATATGAAGACCTGTGCAGAAGAGTTGAAGGCGGGGTTGCACTGATTCTGGGGTGCTGTGGTGCAATCAGTGAATGGGCAGGTCGTTATGAAATGACAGAAAAAGTAAATGAGCAGCTGAAACAGGAGCTTGCAAAGCTTGGCGATCCTGCAATCATAGCAGGTTGTCCGAGCTGTATGAAACAGTTAAAAGAGAGTACTGGTGCAGTGGTCACAGGAGTCTGGGAAATTCTGAAGGAAATCGGACTTCCCGAGACGGCCAGGGGACTGGAAGTACCGGTTGCAATACATGATGCCTGCGGTGCCAGAGGAGATGTACATACACAGGATACGATAAGAGAGCTTCTGACCGAAATGGGATGTACAGTTGAAAATACAGAATATTCCAGAGATCTGTCTCCCTGTTGTGGGTATGGCGGCCTGACGGCATATGCGAATAAGGATATGGCAGCCAAAATGGCAGCAAAATGTCTGGAACGTTCAGATGCACCATATGTGACATATTGCATGGCATGCAGAGATCGATTTGTCAGAGAAGGAAGAGAGTCCAGACATATTCTGGAACTACTGTATGGAGATCATGCCTGCAGTATGCCGGATATCAGCGAGAAACGATACAACAGGCTTATGCTGAAAGAAAAACTTCTGAAAAATATCTGGAATGAGGAACTGATGATGGAAAAAAAAGATTATACCGTGACCTATA
>CAJLTE010000205.1 GCA_905209435.1 uncultured Blautia sp.
CCACGAGAAGAACGAGAGACACATAACAGCACAATTAAACGCAACAACCTATGGGAAACGTATAAAAAATGAACAAGACCTGCATTATTTTATGTGCTTTTCACACGTATTTCCCCTTCATTTTATCCGCTTTATCTTCCCAAAATCCGGTCCAGATTTTCCAGAATTACATCAACATTGATTGGTTATGCAATATGTCCATTCCTTCCTGCCTTGATTGCTTTTTTACAATCTTACTTATGTAAAAAAAACTGCTTCTATTATACGACTGCGCTACACTATGCACAAGAAAAACATTACTGCGCAATACTTATATCTGCCCATGCATATTTCTGATATAAAATGCAATCTGATAGGGCAATCTCTCTTCCGGCGTTTTCAACTCATTTCCCAGAATTTTCCTGATATTTCCGATACGGTACAGCACCGTATTGCGATGCGTATACAATTCTGCTGCCACAGCCTGAATACTTCCATTATGCTTCAGATATGACTGAAGAGTTTCCACATAACCGGCATGATATCTTCTGTCGTATTCTTCCAATGCTGCCAGACATTCTGTTTCCATTTCCTTCAGTATTTCTTTATCTTTCACCATATAAAGCAGACGGAACAACCCGCAGTCATCAAACTTTACCACCTGCTTCTTTTGTGTCATCGCTATGTGTGCTGCTGCCTTCGCTCTCTGATAGCTTACCGAAAGCTGGGAAATATCCATACATCTGCTCCCGATTCCCACGCACAATTGCAGTCCGGGCATACGTCTTTTTCCTCTTTTTATGGCACCCTCTACAAGACGACACAAATACTCTTCCGAAAGCGCATTCGCTACCAGCACAAAATCAGAGTTGTAATAAAAAAAGCTTCCATTGTGAGTGATATCCTCCAGATATACCTGTATTCGATAAGATAGCTTTTTTCGCTCCACTGTGTCCATGGAGTCCAGCCCCTCACAAGTCATCAGCAGCACCTGAAAGCTTCCATCTACATCAAAATACTGTAATAAATCTTTTCTGTATGCATCCTGATTATCCGGAGTCTCAATAGCTGCAATCAGGGCGGATGCGATCTGCTCATCTGTAGTATCCTGCAAAAATACATGAATACTGAAGTCTTTTATCATATCTGATAAATGCACTTCCCAAGGCACAGTCAGCAGCGGAAGGTCATTTTCATCACAATATGCTTTCAATTCTTCCGGCACCTCATAAATGTACTGTCCCACATTGATCACAAGCCCTGATGCATGATACCGGTTCAGCTGCTGTGCCAGATGCATCCAGTCTTCTTTTTCCGGAAAGCCAAGCCCGGTTGTCACTGCAAGCTCCTTTCCCCAGAAATTCTGTATGATCGTTGTATCCTCAAGAAGATGTACCCAGCTGATCGAATTGGACCATCCATTTTTTCCGGCCAGAAACTTCATTTCATATCTGGTTTCTGCTGTCAGCATCATATCCTGTATTGTAAAACTCATAAAACCTCCCTTTTTGTTTCCCAAACCCGTGCTGTAAAGTGTTCAAATTTTCCACCTCTATTATATCATACTTTTTTGTGCTGACAGCACATATTTTTCCTTTAATTTTTAGAATCTGCCCCCATGGTTTTTCCTTTATTTTGTGCTAGAATATAAGTAACTTAAAAAACAAATTAAAGGAGGCGTGAATATGAAATTCGCAGAATATACAAGTTCCCTGGATGCACTTCCCGTTCCAGAATGGATCATAGCAGAACGTTATATGTATTGTGACAATTTTATAAATGACTATACGAAGACTCGGCATTTTGATCTTCTGGCTTTTGTCAAACGTCTCTTTCGCAAATAATATGCACTTCTTTTCATAAAAAGGACATCCTGGTTGTCAGGATGTCCTTTCTTTTACTTTTTTCGGTAAATTCGAAGCATCAAAGGTGTTTCTACAAGCAGCATGGCAATCCATCCTGCCAGATAGGAATATGGCAGTGCCTCAATACCAAAATTCCATAACAAAACCATCGGTGCCGCAGCAATGACACGGACTGCCATATTGGTAAAGCTGCTCATCAAGGTCACCTTCAGATCTCCGATTCCACGGAAAAAGCCCTGAAGCGCATTTGTGATAGCAGGAAGAATATACATTACCGCAATCAGGTGGAGATAAACCACTCCATGTCCGATAACTTCCTCATCTTTTACAAATAATGACATCAATGGTCTGGCAAATCCCAGACAGATCAGCATAACTGCTGCTCCATAAACAAGCTCCAGTATCATTCCACATCGGAAGCCTTCCCTCATACGGTCATTTTTTCCAGCTCCTTTATTCTGAGCCATTAATGCGGTCATCGCATGGGCAATATTCTGTTCCGGTGTGATAGCAAAATCATCAATGCGATTAACCACTGCAAAGGCTGCTGCCACCGATACTCCCATTGTATTAACCAGTGCCTGTATTGCAATTTTTCCCATCTGTACAGTTGCCTGCTGCATGGCAGATGCCCACCCGTAAGCAATGGTTTTTTTCAAAAGCCTGGCATCAAAAACCAGCCATTTCTTCCCAAGCCGAAGAATCGGTACTTTTTTCTGTATATAGATAATACAAAACAAACAGCAAAGCGCCTCACTGAGTACTGTGGAAATTGCACATCCATTACTTCCAGCCTTTAATACGATAA
>CAJLTE010000206.1 GCA_905209435.1 uncultured Blautia sp.
AGATTGCGGGAATGATTTTTCAAACAGGCTCTAGAATGGAGATTGACATAACATGAGTTACAGTTTTAAAGGCCGTGTCAGATACAGTGAAATAGGCGAAGATGGTTGCCTGACTCTTCCTGGAATTCAGAATTATTATCAGGATTGCTGCACCTTTCAATCTGAGAATATAGGGCAGGGAATGAAGGCGCTGGAGGAACGCCAGAGAGCCTGGGTGTTGTCATCCTGGCAGATTGTGGTGAACCGATATCCGGGATTGGGAGAGACGATTGTGGCATCAACGGCGCCATATGGCTTCAAAGGCTTTCTTGGAATGCGTAACTTCACTCTGAAAACAGAAGATGGAGAGCTTTTATCCTATGCAAACAGTATCTGGACCAATATTGATACAGAGACCGGTCTGCCGGCCAGACTTACAGACGAAGACACCAGAGGATACGAACTGGATGAAAAGCTGGAGATGGATTATGCGCCACGTAAGATTGCCCTTCCGGAAGGGATGGAAGCTCAGGAGTCTTTTGCAATACAGAAACATCATCTGGACACCCATCACCATGTTAATAATTGTCAGTATATCCGCATGGGGGCAGATTATCTGCCAGAAGGCTTTGAAATCCGCCAGATGAGGGCAGAATATAAGAAGCAGGCACTGCTTGGAGACGTTTTTTATCCGGCAGTGAAGCTGGAAATGAGAAAGGTTACGGTTGCGCTTTCCACGGAGAATGGCGAACCTTATGCGATTGTAGAGTTTATGTCTGCATGAGGTGAGACTATATGAATATCATGTGAGCGAAATAACTGTATCGCTTTAGAGATATCTCCATACAGGGAGGTCAGTTGAGAATGGCGAAACAGGAAATTTTATTAGAAAGGCGGTTTACATAAATGAAAATTGGAATACTTGGAGCTGGAGGAATTGCAGTTCAGATGGCGAAAACAGTAGCTGGAATGAAGGATGTGGAGAATTACGCAGTGGCAGCCAGAAGCTTTGAACGGGCGCAGGCTTTTGCCGAGAAATACGGTTTTTCCAAGGCTTATGGCTCTTATGAGGAAATGCTTGCAGACCCGCAGGTGGATCTGGTTTATATTGCAACCCCTCATTCCCATCATTATCTTCATGCAAAGATGTGCCTGGAGGCAGGAAAAAATGTGCTTTGTGAAAAGGCGTTTACTGTAAATGCAGACCAGGCAAGAAAGCTTTTTGCCCTGGCGAAAGAGAAAAACCTGCTGATCACAGAGGCAATCTGGACCAGATATATGCCATCCAGAAAGATGATCGATGATATTATTTCAAGCGGTGTGATCGGTGAGGTGACAGCTGTTACAGCCAATCTGAACTATGCCATCAGTGAGGTGGAACGTATCCGTAAGCCGGAGCTGGCAGGCGGTGCGCTTCTGGATGTTGGTGTTTATACCATTAATTTCGCAAGCATGGTTCTTGGGGATAAGTTGAAGGATGTACAGGCAACTGCTATTTTCCGTGAAGGTGTGGATATGCTGGATACTATTGCTATGGTATTTGAAGGCGACCGTATGGCTACCTTGCAGTGTGGTGCCCGTGAAATTTCTGACAGAATGGGAAGTATTTTTGGAACCAAAGGTTATATTCAGGTGCAGAATATTAATAATCCGGAGAAAATCACAGTGTTTGACAAGGAGCATAAGGAGGTTGCAGCTTATTTGCCTCCGGCACAGATCACAGGCTATGAGTATGAGGTTGAGGCCTGCGCCAGAGCAATCGCACAGGGCGAAAAGGAATGCCCGGAAATGCCTCATGATGAGACTGTGCGTGTGATGGAGATCATGGATGGAATCAGGAAATCCTGGGGCTATGAGATTCCGCTTTATGAGTGATGAAATTTTATGAAAACTATAAGATACAAGTTTTTATGAAAAATATAAGATATTTGCATGTATAAAAAGGAGGATACAGCTATGCTTGAAAAATTAAAAGAAGAAGTTTACAAAGCAAATATGGACCTGCCGAAATACGGCCTGGTTACTTTTACTTGGGGAAATGTAAGTGGAATTGATCGTGAAAAAGGTCTTTTCGTAATCAAGCCAAGTGGTGTGGAATATGAGAAACTGACACCGGAAGATATGGTAGTTGTAGACCTGGAAGGTAATAAAGTAGAAGGTAAATATAACCCATCATCTGATACTCCGACTCATGTAGTTCTGTACAATGCTTTCCCGAAGATCGGTGGAATCGTACATACTCATTCCTCCTGGGCTACCAGCTGGGCACAGGCCGGCCGCGCAATTCCATGCTATGGAACCACTCATGCTGATTATATTTACGGTGAGGTTCCATGCGTCCGTAATCTGGATAAGAGTGAGATTGCGGAAGCTTATGAGAAGAATACTGGTATTCTCATTGCCGACTATTTCAAGAAGAGAGATTATGAGGCTGTTCCGGCTGTTCTTTGCAAGAATCATGGTCCTTTCACATGGGGCAAGGATGCGCACGAGGCAGTGCATAATGCAGTAGTTCTGGAAGAGGTTGCCAAGATGGCTTCCCGCTGCGAGCTGATTAATCCGGATGTGAAACCTGCTCCGCAGGAGCTTCAGGATAAGCATTACTATAGAAAACATGGTGCAAATGCTTATTA
>CAJLTE010000207.1 GCA_905209435.1 uncultured Blautia sp.
TGAATAATCCGGTCTCCATGTCCCCACTGTCCGGAGATAGGAAACCGCAAATCCGTTTTTAAGGAAACCGCCATTCCGGTGGTGGAAACCTTTATCATAAATCCCTTAGAATGTAATCATGCACCAAAAGGTGTAAATACATTCAAAGGAGGTCATGACTATGACCAAGTATCGAGAGATTCTCAGACTTAGTGGTCTGGGACTCAGTCAGCAGAACATTGCCGACAGCTGCAATGTCTCCAAGAAAACGGTCAATCGCGTTTTAAAGCGAGCTAAGGAATTAGATATCTCCTGGCCACTTGATGAAAGCGATACCGATGCTGTACTTGCAGAAAAATTTTTCCCTTCTGTAAAACAAGTCACATCCAATAAAAGAATGCCTGACTACGCTTACATCCGCAAGGAGCTGCTTCGCAACGGCGTAAGCAAAAAGCTCCTATGGACGGAATACATGGAGGATTGCCGTGCCAATGGCGAAGAACCGCTCATGTATTCACAGTTCTGCTATCGCATCCAACAGGATGAGCAGAAACATCGCGCTACCATGCATATCAACCGTAAACCCGGTGAACAGGTTGAAGTTGACTGGGCAGGTGATCCTGCAACAGTCATTGATCCTGATACCGGCGAAATCATCAAAGCATACATATTTGTCGGTGTAATGACTTACAGCCAGTATACATACGTGGAAGCATTTCTGGACATGAAACAGAAATCATGGATCAATGCACATGTCCATATGTACGAATATTTTGGCGGTGTCGCCAGAATCCTCGTACCGGATAACTGCAAAACTGCAGTTGTTCACAATGGCGGATGGAAAGACCAGCAGATCAATGAAACCTATCAGGAACTGGCTGAGCATTATGGCACTGCTATTATTCCGGCGCGTGTCAGAGCTCCCAAGGATAAGCCGAATGCTGAAGGAACGGTAGGAAATATCTCTACCTGGATAACAGCAGCACTTCGGGATGAACAGTTCTTTTCCCTTGCAGAATTAAACCGTGCAATAAAAGATAAGCTAGAACTGTTCAACCAAAGGCTCTTTCAGAAGAAAGAGGGTAGTCGGCGAAGCTTATTTCTTGAGGAAGAAAAACCATTGCTGGCACCATTACCTTCTACCCGTTTTGAACTGAGCGACTGGAAGACAGCCACCGTCCAGTTCAATTATCACATATCTGTGGATGGAATGCTATACTCAGTTCCTTATGAATACATCAAAAAGAAAGTGGATGTAAAGGTAACAGATACCACTATTGAAATTTTCTACAACCATAACCGCATTGCTTCCCACCGTCGTCTGAAAGGACGCCCTGGGCAGTACAGCACGGTCACGGAACATATGCCGGAAGATCACCAGAAATATCTGGAATGGAACGGCGACCGGTTCCGCAAATGGGCTGAGCTGATTGGCATAAATACGTACACTGTGGTCAATGCAATACTGACCTCCAAACGTGTGGAACAACAGACCTACCGAAGTTGTATGGGACTTCTGAAGCTTGCTGGGAAATACTCAGATGCATTGCTTGAAGCAGCCTGTAAAAAGGCATTGTCCTATACATCTTCGCCCAGTTACAAGAGTATTAAAAACATCCTTGTAACCGGTTCTGTAAAGCCGGAATCAGAAACTACTGAATCCACGACCACACATAAAGCACACGGCATCACAAGAGGTGCCGATTACTATCGGAGGTAAACACATATGACAAATCAGAGTACAATTGATAAATTAATTGAAATGCGCCTTACCACTATGGCAGATGCATTTCGCAACCAGCTGGATGATCCTAAATTTAAAGAAGTGCCATTCGAGGATCGCTTCGGTATGCTGGTGGACATCGAATACAGCAATCGTAAAAATAATCGTCAAAAACGGCTGATCCGTAACGCTGGATTCGACCAGCCGGAAGCAAATATCATGGATATCAACTACACTTCCGGACGCAAGCTTAACAAGGATCTTATTAACCGGCTTGCAACTTGCGAATATATATCTGAACACCGGAATCTCTTTATCACTGGTGCTACAGGCTGTGGTAAAACTTACATGGCCTGTGCCTTTGGCATGGAGGCATGTAAGCAGTATTTCAATACCAGGTATGTCCGTCTTCCTGATCTGCTTATTGATCTGGAGATTGCCCGCACAGATGGCAGCTACAAAAAAGTCATGGCTAAGTATGCCAATCCCGTTGTCCTGATTCTGGATGAATGGCTTCTATTGAAACCAACGGATTCAGAACAGAGGGATATCTTCGAACTACTTCATAGGAGACGTAAGAAATCTTCAACGATTTTCTGCTCCCAGTATGAATTCGAGGAATGGTATGACCAGCTCGGCGGTGATGACAGTCCTCTGGCAGATGCAATCATTGACCGCATCGCTCATGACAGTTATCGCATCAACATCACAAGCATTGATGCCGAACATGACATCTCAATGCGTGAAGTCTATGGATTAGACAAAACATTACGCGAGTAAACTCGCATAAGCGGTTTCCGTTAGTCCGGACAGGCGGTTTCCTGCCTGCCGGACTTGCGGTGTTATCGCACAAGAATATTCA
>CAJLTE010000208.1 GCA_905209435.1 uncultured Blautia sp.
TTTCGGGCGTTTTCGTTTTATCTCGGATGATCAAAAGTAATCATAGAAGTAATCACTTCCAGGGTTGATGCCAACATTTTAGTTTGTATACTTACTGTACGCTGCAATGCCTCCAATCTCTTTTCATTAATTGCATATCCCTGGATAATATATTGTTTAAGGACTTTGTTCGCCCATTTACGAAATTCCACCCCTCGATTAGATTTTACCCTATATCCAACAGAAATAATCATATCCAGATTATAATGCTCTACCTGGTAAATTTTACCGTCTAAAGCAGTTGTCGCAAATTTTGCGACAACTGAATTATCCAACTCTTCTTTCAATGCATTATTAATATGTTTACCAATCGTCTTCACGTCTCTTTCAAATAACTCAGCTAACTGATTTCTGTTAAGCCATACAGTGCTATCTTTAACAGACACATTAAGTTTTATCTCCTTATCTGCCGTTTCAAACAAAATCAATTCATTTTTCATAATAAATTTCTCCTACTCTAACATTAGTGCTTTTTATGGTAGCATCCAGATTCATAGTAGCTCTGGAATCCAGACCAACGGATATAATTTATAGATTTCATCCTCATATTGAACCGGAACGGTAATAGAAAGAGATCTTACAAACTTCTCAACCTGCTCTACTTCTTTCGTTTGTTTATGAAAAAACATGTGAACCTCAGGCTCTTCATATTTCTCATTCTTATTCATAAATAATTTCATATGTATACCCACTACAATATTATCAAATTATTGCACTCTACTTTGTTCCACTTTCATTATGAGTAATAAACGTGCTCCAGGGCGTTTTCCTTTCAGCCTAATTCTTTTCAATGCTTTTCAGATAACTCCGCACCACTCCCAGGCCCCCTTCGGGCACACAGAATATCTCCCTGCGTTTTCCACACTGTTCATATACTTCTTCCAGATCAAACCACTGAACTTCCTCTACTTCTTCTGTCTGAAGAACAAGTTCCGCTGTATTCACAGGCTCCTGATAGATGTAGACAAAAGCAATTTCTTCATCCCGAAACATTTTTCCATGAAATTCTTTTGTGAAAGATATGGGGAAGGTTCCGGCAAAGTGCAACTGTTCCGGTGTTGCGCTGATTCCCAGTTCTTCTTTCAGTTCCCGAAGTGCAGATTCCAGTGGTTCGTCTCCTGCCTGGATGTGTCCTGCCGAGGAAGTATCAAATTTTCCCGGAAAAGAATCCTTGTTTTGTGAGCGTTTCTGTAAAAGAATCTGCACTTTGCCCTCTTTTTTCCGAATAATCCATATGTGAGCTGTTCTGTGGGGAATTCCTTCTGCATGGGCTTTTTCCCTTGATACAATCTGTCCGGCAGGATTACCTTTGCTGTCTATAACGTCAAATAATTCCATCTATTTTTCCTTCTTTATTTGTAAATAATTTCAAACAGTCATGTCTCTGTCAGTTCTTTATTCTTCGATGAAGTGAATTCTTTCTGGATCAAACCGGTCCTGCTGCGGTCTTGTCTCTGCCGGATAACCCAGTGCAAACATAGAAAAAACTTTTACATTTTCCGGAAGACCCAGAAGTCTGTGAACTTCTTCCATGTGTTCTTCTATCGGAGCAATGCCAAACCATACTCCGCCCAGACCAAGAGTATCTGTTTCCAGCCAGATATTCTCTTGAGCAATGGACATGTCAATCTGTGCAAAAGATGGTGCAACAAGTCCTTCTGTATGATAGACTGGTACGATCACTGCAGGTGCCCCTGCTGCACAGCCGGTGTATGGTGTTACTTTGGACAATTTCTGGATTTTTTCTTTGTCTGTTACCACATAAAATTCCCAAGGCTGCTGGTTACATGCACTTGGCGCCTGCATTCCCGCCTTCAGGATTTCCATGATTTTTTCCTTTTCTACTGGTTTGTCTTCATATTTTCTTACACTGATTCTGTGAAAAATACTGTTCATAACTTTTCGTCTCCTTTACGAATCATTCAGTTGATCCTATTATAGCATGTATATTTTATAAAGCCTCAATTTTTTCAGCTCTTCCGGTATTTTACAGAAGGGTAGCTTCCTGTACAGATCGGCAGCTACTTTAATTTTCTGCACGATTTTCTCTCTATCCTGTTGTTTTCCCATCTATCTTTTCCCATTCATCACTATAATATAAAAAACAGCACCGGACAACTTTTTTTGTTATCCAGTGCTCATAGTCTTAAAAAGCGGTTTTATGCTGGCTGTCAGCCGTGACATCCTTCCGAATGTCTAAAATGTCGCCGATATCATTAAGTCCCCGGCGCGGACTCACCGCATCTCCCTGGTGTGGGCGTAACGCCCTTCCGAGTATCGAATAGTCCCAGTAGGCTGTATCTAATTATGGGAAGATTTTTCTATATCGCAGAAAAAAGTTTTACTCCCTCACTTCAAGCCACTGGTCAATGTTTTTGGCTTCATCATAATCAAGATATAATGACCATAAAAGGGGCGTTACTTCCATTTTTTTCATTTAGAATTGTTTCCTGCACAGCATCCCCACAATCAGAATCATTCTTCAGAATGGACT
>CAJLTE010000209.1 GCA_905209435.1 uncultured Blautia sp.
AGCGTCTGGAAGCACGCGACTTCAGTCGTGTGAGGATAAAGTTTTTAATTCACAATAAGTGGAACAGGATGTATGATTACAGAGAAAGAGTAAATCAAATACATTGTTGCGTAAATAACTGTGTCAATTGCGTAGACAAGTTATTTTAGATAGAGAATAGTAACAATAATATTCAGATTTGACACACTGTACGAAAAGGGGAAATTATTTTATGTATCAGGCAGATGAAAAACGTTATGAAACCATGAAATACCACCGCTGTGGTGCCAGTGGGCTGATGCTGCCGGAGTTATCTCTGGGGTTATGGCATAATTTCGGAGACACCGGTGTTTATGAGAATATGAAGCAGATGTGCTTCACAGCATTTGATAATGGAATTACACATTTTGACCTTGCAAACAACTATGGCCCACAGCCTGGAAGTGCGGAGGAAAATTTTGGGAAAATCCTGAGAGAGGAATTTTCTGCATACAGAGATGAGCTGATCGTCAGCACAAAGGCGGGCTATGATATGTGGCCGGGACCTTATGGAAACTGGGGAAGCCGTAAGTATCTGATCGCCAGTCTTGACCAGAGCCTGAAACGTCTTGGCCTAGATTATGTAGATATCTTTTATCATCATAGAATGGATCCGGAGACGCCTCTGGAGGAGACCATGGAGGCTCTTGCACAAATTGTCAGAAGCGGAAAGGCATTGTATGTTGGAATCTCCAACTATGATGGTGAGACAATGAAACGCGCTGCAGATATTCTGGAAGAACTGCATTGTCCGTTTATCATTAATCAGAACAGATATAATATCTTTAACCGTACCATCGAGACAAATGGCCTGAAACAGGCTGCAGCAGAGAGGAAAAAGGGAATTATTGCATTTAGCCCGTTATCCCAGGGAATGCTCACAGACCGATATCTGAATGGAATTCCAAAGGACAGCCGTGTCAACACAGACGGACGTTTTCTCCATGCAGATCAGTTCAGTGAGGAACGTCTTAACAGTATCCGCAGTCTGAATGCAATTGCAGCAGAGAGAGGGGAAAGTCTTGCTCAGATGGCACTGAAATGGATTCTCCGCGACGGAATCGTAACCAGCGTTCTCATCGGGGCATCCCGTCCACAGCAGATTCTTGAGAATCTGAAAGTGCTGGACAGTGCATCCTTCAGTGAAGAGGAATTAAAGAAGATAGATGAGTGTTCACTGGCCTTATGATATAGCCGGGAGTTAATGGTTGTTTATAAAACAGGAGAGCAGACTATATATTATGGAAGATTCATATGTCTTACAATTACAGGAACCAAAATTCAGAGAATTTTATCTAAGCTACAGCGGCTACGCACAATGCGGGCCGCTGCATTGCTATGGCCCGGCATCCCGTCCACATTATCTGATCCATTTTGTAGTGAAAGGAAAAGGAATGTATCAGGTGTCCGGACAAAAACATTATCTCACTGCCGGACAGGGGTTTCTGATCGAGCCAGGTACACAGACTTTCTATCAGGCAGACAAAGATGATCCCTGGAGTTATCTTTGGATCGGAGTAGGTGGCACCAATGCAGGAAAATATATTCGAGATATCGGATTAAACAGCGAGCAGTTGATCTTCCGTTCGGAAAGTGGAGAAGAGTTAAAGAAAATTGTGCTGGATATTCTGAAACATACAGAAAGTACTACTTCAAATCTGTATTATCTGCAGGGCCGATTATATGATTTCTTTTCAGTTCTTACAAAAGATGTAGTGATTGACACTTATCTGGGTAATTCAAGAGAAAAGAAATATGGAAGAGAAAACGGATATGGAGAATATATCAAAGAAGCCATGGCATTTATAAAAAATGAATATGCCTGTGGAATCGGAGTACAAGAACTGGCAGAGCATTTAAATGTTAACCGCAGTTATCTGTACACGATCTTCATGAATGAACTTCATATTTCACCAAAGGACTTTCTGCAGAAATACCGTATTACAAGGGCAAGAGAATTGCTGGTTCTTACGGAACTGTCTGTAGAATCAATTGGAAAATCCTGTGGCTATGGAAATGCAGAACGATTTGCCAGGGCATTCAAACATGAAACAGGACTGACACCAACTCAGTTTCGCAGGCAGGACAGAAGTAAAAACCGAAGAAACCTGGAAGTGTCAGAAAATGGGCTGGAACAGATGATTAACAGTTAACATTTTGAAGGTTCAGACAAACATAATGCCATAACGCCTCAGAATAACTTTCTCTATAATAATGTATATGATATCAGCACAGCCGCGGAGCAATCCGTGATATCAAGTTAGGGTCAAAAAAACTTTTGCCCCTAACTTCATGTATATTGAATTTATTTTATTATAGAAAGGGGACAGTTATGAGTATTATTTTTCACGAAAGTTCAAAGACATTCCATTTATACAACAATAACATCAGTTATATTATG
>CAJLTE010000210.1 GCA_905209435.1 uncultured Blautia sp.
TTCCGATAGCTGTGATGGAGAACTGAAGTCCCGTAGGCATTCCCATTGCCAGAAGTTCCTTTACTGCATCCCCTTTTATTGTCCTGTTTTCTTTCTTTAGCCACAGAAGTTTCATTTTGCGGATAATAAAAATAAGGCACAAGATTCCACTGATTGCCTGTGCGGAAATGGTTGCAATGGCAGCTCCGGCACATCCAAGTTTCAGCACTACGATACAGAATAAATCCAGAAAAATGTTCAGAACAGCAGATAACGCCAGAAATCTAAATGGTGTCCTGCTGTCTCCCACTGACCTCAAAATACTGGACAGATAGTTATATAAAATCGTAAAGGGAATCCCCAGAAAAATGATTAGCAGATAACTATATGCATTGTCATAAATGTCCTCTGGTACAGATAAAATATGCAGAATCTGAGGACATAAAACACTGCATAATGCTGTCAGGATCACTGCGATTCCTGCACATAATACAGCTCCATTAAAGATATAATCCCGCATTTTTTCTATTTTCTCTGCACCGAAATATTTAGCTACAGGAACACCAAAGCCTGTACAGCTTCCCATGCAGAATCCCAGTACCAGAAACTGAATACTGCTGCTGGCTCCTACACTTGCCAGTGCTTTTGCGCCAAGAATCTGGCCTACGATCGCAGCATCAATAATATTATAAGTCTGTTGCAGCAAGTTTCCTAATAATAAAGGAAACGCGAACTGTAACATCAGTTTCAGCGGATTGCCCTTTATCATAGATGTGGTCATTTCTATTTATCCCTCATTTTTTATAACGTTTCCATAAGTCAAACAGATATTCGAAAAAATCTAAGATTCCGATTTCTGAAATCTCTGATTTATTTCCAGATGGATTTCATTTCACAAATTTTCACCTGCGCATCTTTTTCACTGTTCAGGCAGAATATCCCCTGTCTGTTACTATTGTAGAATAGTCTGGTTCCAACATCTTCTCCATCATTTAAATATACCTCAATTGTTCTTCCGTCTACAAAAATTTCTGCATTTCTGCATTTCTCCGCAGAAGAAACAAACTGTACCTTATCACTCTTCACACCAGCCATTTTAAAGAATACTTTTCCCCCTTCTGCAGTCAAACTGATGGATTTATCCCCATCCTGACCAAGAAGAATGTTGAAATCTCCTGTTTCTTCAAATGATACAGATGCATAATATCTGTTATCTGCAATGGAGCCGACTTTGATCTCACGGCCTGTGCCTTCATATACTGTATCCCCCAGAAGAGTATAAACTTCCTCTACAGGTTTTGTATATACATGTTCATTCTTCACATGAAGTTCTCTTGGCAGAGTCATGCTTCCATAAGCTCCCGGCTCTGTAGCAATATGCTCTCCATAGAAATCACTGATCCAACCAATCAGGATCCTGCGGTCTTCATGCTGAAAACTCTGTGCTGCATAGCAGTTGCTTCCAAAGTCTACCCACTGCTGTGTATGGACATCCATTGCATCACCGTTCCAGTCTCCCACATAATATCTGCACTGCTGGAATCTTCCATATTCATCATAATGACTCATCCATGCGCCCATAGCTACATATTTATCATCCAATGGGAAAAAGTCTGGACACTCAATGGTTCTGATCTTTGTTTCCTCTGTAATCAGAGGACATCTGTATTTCCAGTTCTCTGCATCCTCAGATTCATACAGAAGAAATGTTCCTTTTTCATCTATACATGCACCTAATACAATATAATACTTCTCACCGATCTTAATTGCTTTTGGGTCGCGGAAATCATAGTTAGTACCTTCCGGTTTCTCCCTGATAATCTCTTTTTCCGGCTCAAAATGAATCATATCGCTACTCTTTGTCATTGTCTGATACTGAACAGTGTCCCATCCGTCATCATGAGGTCCGATATGTCTTGTGAGATAGAAGTATACCTCGTCTCCCATCGGAAGTGCGCTTCCGGAGAAAGCACCACCTTTGATTGCAAGATTATCCAGGATTTCTTCCTGAGGCTCTAACACAACCGGAAGATGTGTCCAGTGCATCAGATCCTTGCTTGCTGCATGTCCCCAGTACATATTATTCCACTCCTGTCCAAAAGGATTCAGCTGATAAAAAAGATGATAATAACCCTTAAACCAGCAAAGTCCATTAGGATCATTATTCCAGTTCACAACCGGTGAAAAATGATACTGCTCTCTGTACGGAGTGCCAATGAATTTAGAAAATTCTTCTTTATTCATTGCTTTAAAATTATCTGTGGTATTCAGTACGCAGATTCCATTCTTCAGGATATTTTCACATTCGCTTAAATAAGCAAAGGTAATGGTGCAGTCCTGTGCAGTAATCTCGTATTCTGTATCTTTATCTGTCGGGAATTTAATCCAGTTCCCATAGATATGCTGCAGTTCTTTTATTTCTGTTTTGTTTTCTTTTA
>CAJLTE010000211.1 GCA_905209435.1 uncultured Blautia sp.
AGAGTGACGAAGAGTTTAAGAAGGTTATTGATGAGATAAGGATGCAAATTTTTATATTGAAACAACGATTGGATGAATTTGAAGAAAACTAAAGAAGTTGAGAAATTGCAGTTTGTAGAATTCAAAAAATTTAATATGAAATGTGAGATAGAGCGTATGGAAATAATCTATACGTTCTATTTTTTTGCCTTTTTTGGAAAAAAGTGATTAAAAAACTATTGACATTTTGTTACTGGTGAAACAGGATGGGATTTATCGGCATTTTGTTGTTAAAAGAAGAGAGGCGGCGGGATGGAGAGTTTAGAAGATTAAAAATAAAGAAAGCAGAACAAGAGTTGTCTGCATAAAGGATGATTCAGAATATAAGCAACCTGATATGATATACAATGCAGGATACAATTAATGTCGCCACTGTGTAAAATGCACCGATTTTTGCAGTCCATTTTACAGAATGGGTTTCGCGTGCGGTAGCTGCAAGTGCGCTGATGCATGGCATGTTAAAACTGATTGCAAAGATAAAGGCGAGTCCCTGTGCCTGAGTAAAGTTTGCAGATAAGATTTCGGAAATGCCCGAAGCACTGCCTGCTACTTTAGCACCAAAGGTAGAACTGACAAGGCTTCCACCCGTGCCGTACAATGTGTTTAATACACCAAGCAGTGATTCCTTTGAAATCGCAGATGCGCAGAAAGCAAGGAAAGCCTGCCATTTCAGTCCGAAAAACATAGTTACCGGTTCGATGACTTTACCAAACCTGTACAGAATACTGGATTCTGCATTTCCGCCGAAACCATAAGTCAGAGCAAAAAATACGATAGAAACAATTGAGATTACACGCAGGGCGCGGCAGAAAATATCAAAAGTACGCTGGAAAGTCACATACAGGATATTACGAAAATCTGGTTTATGATATGGCGGAAGTTCCATGATCAGTCCTACCCGTTCTGATTTCGGAGAAAGGGAATCACCGAAGATACGGTATACAACCCACATCATCAGAAACATAAACAAAAAGATGGATACGATGACCAGAAATCCTCCGGTACTGCCAAAGAGTGCGATGGCAATTGTCGGAACAACTGATAAAGTTGCCGCACACGGAACAGCCCATGACATCGCAATGGCAAGTACACGTTGTCCCCAGTTATCAATGACACGTGTGCCGGTTGTACCGGCAATTGTGCAGCCAAGTCCCATAAAAAACGGTATGATTGTTTTACCCTGCAAACCTACTTTGGACATGGTGTGGTCAAATAGGAAAGAAATACGTGCAAGATAACCGGTTTCTTCCATGAGATTGAATCCGAGTGTGATACCGAGCACAAAGGATGCCATCATCAGTGCGAAATAGAGAACATTGGCAAGCACATCGCAGATCAGTGAAATCAGGAGTACATGAACGCTAAGATTTTCAAATACGGAGCGGAGTGCGACGGCAGACCGTTTTGGTATCAGTGAGAGTAGCTTTAAATTGTATGTGAAAGGAATTCTGGGAGAAAGTTATCTGGCGTATTTTCGAAAGAAACGAATGGAAAAAGCTGCGGAGTTTCTGGAATCTACAAATCTGAAAGTGATTGAGGTGGCAAACAGTGTTGAGTATGAAAATCAAGGGAAATTTGCACATTTGTTTGCGGAGACATATGGTGTTTCGCCACTGGAATTTCGAAGATTGTCTAAATAATGGGAGGACTTATGAAAAATCCATATGAACTTGCAGAAAATATCTTAGAGTAGGCAACAGACGGGACGAAGATACAGGATGCGTCTGATGAGTTGGAAATCAATTACTGCAAGGAAAGCAGAAAAGCAGTTGTTCAAAGAAAAAGGCAAACTGGATAATCAGAAAGAAGTTGAGAAATTATAAAATGCATTCCAGGTGCAGTCAATATAATACTCATGAGCATCAGCAAAATCTCAAATATTATGAAGACAAAATCTGGTTGATAAACCAGGTAAAAGTGATATACTGAATGCACACAGGGTGCATAAGAAAAGAAACCGTGTGGAATTACAGTTTTGTTTTCACACGGTTTTTTAGAAAATGCGAGTTAGATATTACTAACATCAGTGGCGGAAGCTTTCTAGAAAATGAAAAAGAGAACGGATTTCTATGAGAATATTGATTTATGGTGCGGGTGTGATTGGAGAAAAAAGCATGAAAAATGAAGAATATAAAAAATTGTCAATTAAAGAGTTTACAAAAGCAGCAGGAAGATATGAAAGTAGCCATGCTGGTATTTACGAAATGTGCAAGAAAGATTATCCGGATATTCTGGAAGAATTAGAGAAGGAGCCATTTAGAGATTTATTGGATGCAGGCTGCGGACCTGCACCAATGATTTCTTTATTAGCAGAAAAACATCCAGACCGGCATTATACAGGACTGG
>CAJLTE010000212.1 GCA_905209435.1 uncultured Blautia sp.
TGAGGTATTTTCAATTTTCAACATCCACGCTTTTTATTATACAGGAAGCTCCTTTAACACAGGTTTATGATACACCTTAATGGGGACTTTGCGTCAAGGGGATAATTACACAAAGATAATTGTAAATTTACAGGACTTTATGGTAGGATTATTAAGGAAAACATTTAAAGGAACGATGGAAATTAGCCGTAATATGGTTGCAAAACAGATGTATTATATAAAAGAGATTTACATCAGATAAAAGAAATATACGGCAATACTTAGAAGGGTTACTGGAAACTGAAAGGTGAAGGAAATTATTTAAAGGAAAGAAGGAGGATATATAAAATGAAGGTGAAAAGAATAGAAATAGCTGCCAGTATTCTGACTTTATCTCTGACAGTTGTGATGAGTGGCTGCAGTGTCAGCATAAACCTTAATAATAAGAAAAAAGAAGCTACAGAGAGTATGGAAACCATAGAGAAAAAAGAAGAAACTCCGGCACCGGAATCAGTGGAACCTTCTGTATCTGTAAGTGCAGAAAAGACACAACAGACACAACAAACTGACGTACAGGATCAGTATACGACTTATTATGTAGTGAACTGCAATGAGAGTATTACGTTGCGTAAACAGCCGGATGTAAATTCAGGGCAGATTACTCAGATTCCATTAGGTTCAGCAGTAAGTTATGTTGAATCTGCGCAGAATGGTTTCTATAAAGTTATTTATAATGGAAGTACCGGATATGCACTGGCATCGTATCTGTCTACCTCAAAACCTGTTGCATCCGCAGCTGCCCCGACACAGACAAGTACAGAAAACTATGAAACATATTATGTGGTAAATTGTGAAAAAAGCATTACTTTACGTCCGCAGCCGGATGTAAATTCCGGAGAAATCTGTCAGATTCCATTAGGTTCAGCTGTGTCATATATCAGTGCAGCTTCAAATGGTTTTTATTATATTTCCTATAATGGAAATAAAGGGTATTCATTAGCCAGTTATTTGTCACCGTCTTCCGGCGGCAACTCAGTCTATTCTACATGCAGAGTAGTAAACTGTAATGAAAGCATTACTTTGCGTCCACAGCCAGATGTGAACTCTGGAGAAATTTGTCAGATTCCATTAGGAGAAACTGTAAGTTATGTAGGAGCAGCGGAAAATGGATTTTATGAGATTTGTTATATGGGAAAAAATGGTTATGCACTTGCTGATTATCTGACTTTTGTAAATTAACCGAATTAAGCAAGACAGCGGAGTGGATTTTATGAAAAAGAGATTATATAAAGCAATCATATTTGGAGTGATGGGGATTATGCAGGGAGTACTGGGTGTATCAGAATCAAGTGCGGCAGAAACACCAATTGTTCAAGTGAGCAATTTGAAATATTCATATGAGCAAATGCAGCAGGATATTACTGCGCTGAAAGAACGGTATCCAGAACAGATGCAGGTGAATTCACTGGGAACGACTGCAGACGGAAGAGATGTTACGGAGATAATCCTGGGAGATATAAATGCAGAGCATCATATCCTCATTCAGGCGACAATGCATGCCAGAGAATATATGAATACAGTGCTGGCGATGAATCAGATTGAGGATTACCTGCGTGATTCTGAGACCAGAAGTTATGAAGGACAGACATGGAAAGAAATATTTAGAAATGTATGTCTGCATATTGTTCCGATGGTAAATCCTGATGGGGTTACGGTTAGCCAGGATGGCATAGATGGGATCTCTGATGAGAGTTTGAAAAGTCTGCTTAAGCAATGCTATCAGACAGATCTTGCAGATGGAAAAGGAAATTCGGATATGACACAGTATTTCCGGACATGGAAAGCAAATGCAGAGGGTGTTGATCTGAACAGAAATTTTGATGCAGGATGGAAAACATATACGGGCTCATCCGGTCCATCTACAGAAGGTTATAAAGGAACTTCTCCAGGATGTGAGCCTGAATCAAAAGCGATATTAAGTGTAGCGGATAAATATGATCTGGATTGTTGCATTGCATATCATTCTTTTGGAAATTTGATTTATTGGAACTATGGCAGTCAGGGAGATATATTGAATGCAGATCAGATGCTTGCGCAGTGTGTGTCTGATGTGACAGGATATGAGATGCATTCTACAGTGCAGGATTCTACAGATGCAGCAGGTTGTAGTGACTATTTTGTATTGAATCTGGGGATTCCGGCAGTGACGATTGAGAATGGGGGGAGTGAGTGTCCTATGCCGATAGAGGAGTATCAGCCGATGTATGAGAGGAATCAGGAGTTGTGGGCGGCGGTTGCTTGTTTATATAATAGGTAAAAGGGGACGCAAGCGCGAACCATTCTCTTCGGCTCGGTTTCGGACCTTA
>CAJLTE010000213.1 GCA_905209435.1 uncultured Blautia sp.
AAACGCTGTAAATTCAACGTTTCTCCTACTTTTTACTTAATGCCGCAGACCGGAAGCAGTCCGGTACACGGGATCATATGCCTGATCAGTAGATTGATGCATCAATGCTTCCTGTGTTCAGATATGTGATACAGTAATAATAAATTCTCTTAAATGTTTTGGTCGTGTAATGCAGTCCGTCATCAGAAGCAGCATCCGTTCCGGAATAAGAGGAATTCGTTCCGTAGCCCTTCTTCATCAGTACACTGTAAGTATCAATATACTTATAATTCAGTGAAAGTCCGGAGCGGATCTTACTGTTAAACTCTCTTACCTGCGCTTCTGTACGTGCACCTTTTCCTGCTTTCGTGATCATAACACTGTTGATCGGATTGACAGACATGTAAAACAGTTTACAGTTTTTGCTCTTCAGTGTAGAAGCAATGTCGGACATATAACTGATGTAATTGCTGATGTTTGCCATGTCGTTGATGCCCAGATTGAAAACAACCGCAATCGGTTTGCTTCCTTTGGTTTTGTTGATTTCGTTTATAAGCTGAGTATATCCTGTGCTCTGAAACCAGCTAAGTCCCTGTCCGGCTTTTGCAATAAAAGAAACATCGCTGGTCACGGAACTGCTTACCTGTTTATTCAGAGTTGCCTTCATTCCTGCAGTACGGGAATCTCCTACGAAGATCACCTTACTGTACTTCATTCCAATGGCAGGTTTTGACATATTTGCAGAACTGATATCTTTTTCCATTGTACGGTTGAACACCGTTGCATAAAGGGTCGTAGTCTTGCTTATTTTAACCAGCTCTCCGGCTTCATAATCCGGCGATGTTGCAGATCCTGTACGTCTGGTTTTTGACCATCCCATGAATGTATAACCCGTTGCATTGGAAGCTGACGGAAGCTTCAGGTATCCGTCTTTACCAAGTGTTACTGTTTTCCATACGCTTCCATTTGCTTTACAGAGATTCACACTTACAGACTGCATCTGTACTGCATAGTACTTGATATTTCTACTGATCTTAATCTTTGTTCCAGCCTTCTTTGCAGTGGATGTCTTTCCATTTACTGTCGTAGACCATCCAAGGTTCACATAGCCCGATCTGGATGGCACTGTCGGGAGAGTATAATAAGTGCCCTCTTCTACTTTTTTCTGAAGTTTCCGATATGTGGAATTACTGCTTCCATTTCCCAAATAAAAGCTTACTGTATAATACCTGCTTTTTCTGCGGACTGCGTACAGATTCATATCCCTGGTGACTTTTACACTTGCTCCGGCTTTATATACCACTTTGGTACTGCCTTTCTGTGTCGTCCACCCAAGATTCTGATATCCGACTGCATTCGGAACACTTGGAAGCTTAATCGTGGTATTTAATGTTACGTTTCTTGTCAACGCTGTATATGTTTTGCTTTTGCTGGTACCTGAATTATTATTAAACTTCACAGTATAGACCATTTTGGCTGCCGATACTTTCTGGGAAGCTGCCGGCATTATGATCAGTGCTGCTGCGAAAAGTGCCAGCAAAAGCCACTTCATGTAAAAGGCTTTTCCGGTTCTTTCTGTTTTTTTCATTTAAACAAACTCCTTCTGAAATCCATATCCAGTCCCGGTGTGCCTCCTTTTTTACAGAGTGCTGATAAATCTCATAAATGCATCCCTGCCCTCTGGTGTGCATTTATAAACACCGGCATCCTCCAGAACATGAACAAATACATTGCCCACCTCTTTGCGGAGAACATCCTGAATATTATCTTTGTCAAGTTTCTCGTATTTCGGCAGAAATTCTGCAACCCATGCAGCATGTTTCTCGATCTTTTCATTAGAAGCGATATCCTTGCCGCTCAAAATATACTCTTCCAGAAGTTCCAGTTCTTCTTTCAGACGTGCCGGAAGAACGGCCAGGCCCATAACTTCAATGAGACCAATATTTTCCTTCTTGATGTGATGGTAACATGCATGTGGATGATAAACGCCAAGCGGATTCTCTTCTGTTGTAATATTGTTTCGAAGTGTCAGATCCAGCTCAAAAGTATCTCCCACCTTACGTGCGATCGGCGTGATGGTATTATGAGGCTCACCGTCTGTCTCTGCAAAAACAAATGCAGCTTCGTCTGTATAGCCTCTCCAGTTTTCCAGCACATGTGTCGCCAGATCGATCAGTCTCTTCTCATCTTTACTCCGGATACGCAAAACAGAAAGCGGCCATTTCACGATACCGGCTTCTACATCTTCATATCCTGGAATCGTCACATGCTTCTCGATCTCAGCCTTCGCCATGGCAAATGTATAATGTCCGCCCTGGAAGTGATCATGGC
>CAJLTE010000214.1 GCA_905209435.1 uncultured Blautia sp.
TGTGTTCTAAGAGACTTCCCAACTGCTTGATTAAGAAGTCTTTTAGAGCATACAATACCAGCCGCCATTTTATATTTTTTATACTGTCTGACCGCAAAGTGCTGCGGATCTCTTTCTTCCAGTTCCTGGAACATCATATCCACTGGATTCTGGTAAGTTTCATCCTCTTCACGGGTTTCGCTTTCATTCAAAAGATCCAGAAGGGTATTCAGATTCTTTTCCTCTTCATCCCCTTCATACCAGATAAAAGCAATCAGTGCTGTGTACAGCAATTTCTCTGCTTTCACCCAAAAATCTTCGGAAGCTTTTTCCCCTTCGCCTTTGGTATTCACAATGATTGTTGTCACCAGCTTCAGGATATCTTTTTCAGACCGTATATAAGCAAATGGATTGTAATGAAGCGATTTGGAAAAATTGATGGTATTCAGAACCTTAATCACATATGGCTCATGAACTACTTTTCCGGATTTATCTTTCATGATATTTCCATTCTTATCTTTCTTAGGCGGTCCCTTTGCTAACATCTTCCCGCACTCCTCAATGAGAGTGCCCTTTGGATCTGTAATGACCATGGAACAGTTCATCTGCATAACCGACGGCTTTACAAAAAATCGTGTCTTTCCGGAACCACTGCCACCGATGACCACGATATTTTTATTTCTCGCATACTTCGGCTGCTTTGGTCTGCTCTCCATGGTCAGTGCTTCTGTTGCCGTCAACGGAATATTCATCCAAGGATCATCTGACATATAAGGCTTGATATCCTCTGCAGTTCCCCATCTGGCTGAACCATACTCGATTCCCTTCCGAAGTTTCTTTGCATCTGACTGTTTCTGCCAAACCAAAAGTTTCAAAATAACTGCGACAGTAACTCCAACCAATAGATCTCTCAGGTCAAAACTCAACAGAACCCCTGTAAAGATCCGATCTGCATGTTCCATCGCATATAACAGTTTGTTCCCTATATCTTCTCCGGGACTGCTCCTGTATAGGCAGGATGCCCGATCCGCATAAAAAGCAGTCAGAACATAGGGAAGATTGGTAAGAACCAGTTTCTTTTTATCCAGGGCGGACAGCCTGACCCTGATCTTATTCTTCCATTTTTGCATTAGATTTTTACCGATTTGCTTCTTCATCGGCTCTGCTCCTGATGCCGGTTCTTTACTTTGTCCTTCGATTTCTTTGGCATCATTGCTCTGTAAGTTGCAAGACGCTTGTGAATAGAAGGCTTATTCGCTTTTTGAATCTGTTTCTGGGAAAACTCACGGAAAGCAGCATTGAGGGCATCCTGATCACGTCCCTTGAAAAATACCAGATAAACCGGCGGCTCTTTGCTCTTGTCTTTTTTCAGAGCATAATTGATCCCGTATTTTCTGGCATAGCGTTCAAAGGACTTGATATTCTTATTTGTGATCTCGATATTGACCATCCCGGCATTTTGTTTTGCCAGCTCTTTTACCGTGACCTTTCCCTGTTTCGGCTGATTTTTCTGTGCTTTCTTCTCTACTGATTTCTGCTTCTGATGACGCAGATACGCAACAAGAACCTTTTTCAACAGGTCTGCCGTAATCTTAGTAGCCCGAATACAGAACGTGACCGTTTTCTGAGTTACCTCTTCCTGCATGACTTTTCCCTCCTTTCAGCGATTCAACTGCTGTCCAGATCTGTAATCATGGCAATCACCCCCTTTAATGAAAAAAGACAGATTAACCGGTAATCAGGTTCTGCACCTGTACGAGTTTTTCTGTCCCTTCTTCTTTTCTCTTATCTTCTCCACCACAATAGATGGGAACACACATTTCAAGTATTCTACTGTAAATACGCTGATGGGCAGTATCCAAGTCTGTGGATTTCATTTCATTCAGTCCCAGATTCGTTGTTACAATCAGCGGAAGCATTTTACAATAGCGGCTGTCTATCACATTATAGACCTGCTCCAAAGCAAACTCGGAATTTCGTTCTATTCCCAAGTCATCAATAATCAGTAACGGATAATCCACAAGATTCTGTATAATCTGGTTCTTATCTGCCTGATAGCTGGTCATTTCATTTAAGATCCTGGAAAAATTTGTCATCATGACACGTTCTCCCTGTTCCAAAAGTGCATTTGCAATACAGCCTGCAAAAAAGCTCTTCCCGGTTCCAACCGGTCCCATCAAAAGCAATCCTACATTTTTTCTCTTCATATCTGTCCAGTTTTCTACATACTGCCTGGCGATTAGTATCTTCTGGTTGCTTCCATTGTCATTTTCAAATTTCCATTCCCAGAATCTTCTTTCCCGAAGTCC
>CAJLTE010000215.1 GCA_905209435.1 uncultured Blautia sp.
GCATCTCCTGTTTCTGTTGTCCGAAAGCTTTTTGAACTGAGTTTTACCGGGAATTTCTGGCAGTCTGTTGGATTTAGTTTTGTGCGTATTGTGACAGGATTTCTTTTGGCTATGTTTTTGGGAATCTTTCTGGCAGTGTTGGCATATTGGTCAAAAACAGTGGAAATCCTGATAGTACCTGTAATTGCGGTGGTCAAATCTACACCTGTGGCGTCTTTTATCATTTTGTGCCTGATATGGATACCGTCCAGAAATCTGTCAGTTTTTATTTCTTTTCTTATGGTTCTGCCTGTGATATATACGAATATCCTTGAGGGAATACGGCAGACTGACAGTAAGATACTGGAAATGGCAAAAGTATTTCAGGTGAATCCCGGAAGAAAGATCAGATATATTTATGTATCGCAGGTACTACCTTATTTTCTCTCTGCATGCAGGCTTTCACTTGGGATGTGCTGGAAAGCAGGAGTGGCAGCAGAGGTTATCGGAGTACCCTCAGGTTCTATTGGTGAGAAACTGTATAATGCAAAAATATATCTGAATACTCCTGATCTTTTTGCATGGACGATTGTGATTATTGTGATAAGTTTTGTATTTGAAAAGTGTTTTCTTGGAATTGTAAGCAGAGTAGTTTATATGATAGAACATAAATAACGGAGATTTTGATTTATGGTAATTTTCTTAAATGCGTTATTTGTGAGGTTTGTTACAGGTGGAGAAAAGATATGGATATAAAGGTAGATCATGTCAGTAA
Organism: uncultured Blautia sp.; assembly: GCA_905209435.1. The sequence continues at coordinate 755 of CAJLTE010000215.1, forward strand.
AGCATACGGAGAGCAGCAGATACTGAGAGATTTGTGTTGCGTTTTTCCAGAAGGGAAAACCACTTGTATAAGAGGAAGATCCGGATGTGGAAAAACTACACTGATACGGCTTCTTCTGGGGCTGGATATTCCGGATAAGGGAAAAATAGAAGTGATAAGTGACAGGAAGATCAGTGCAGTATTTCAGGAAGATCGCCTGTGCGAAAATCTGAGTGCTGCTTCCAATATAAGACTGGTATGCACAGAAACAATTGATTATATTTTAAAAAAGACCGAGGGAAAGACATTGATCTTTGTTACCCATGAAGAACAGGAAGCAGTTTGGCTAAAGGCAGACAAAACATTAAAATTTATGAAGGATCATCTGATAAAATAATCCGGAAAGTGATGGGATAAAATAATGCAGACTTATACATATGTTTCAAAGGGAAAATTTGAATTAATGGAAAAACCAAAACCAGTACTTACGCATGAACGAGATGCAGTTGTAAAGGTAACGCTTGCAAGTATCTGCTCAAGTGATCTGCACATTAAACACGGAAGTGTTCCCCGTGCAGTTCCTGGTATAACTGTGGGACATGAGATGGTAGGTATTGTTGAATCAGTTGGAAGTGCTGTAACTCATGTAAAACCAGGGGATCGTGTGACTGTAAATGTAGAAACCTTTTGTGGTGAATGTTTTTTCTGTAAAAAAGGTTATGTAAATAACTGTACAGATGAGAATGGCGGATGGGCTCTTGGCTGTCGTATAGATGGTGGTCAGGCAGAATATGTAAGAGTTCCGTTTGCTGACCAGGGACTGAACAAAATTCCGGAAGGAGTTACTGACAGACAGGCTTTGCTGGTAGGAGATGTTCTTGCCACTGGCTATTGGGCTGCACGTATTTCTGAGATCACAGAGGAGGATATTGTGCTGATTATTGGAGCTGGTCCTACAGGGATTTGCACTTTGCTAAGTGTTATGCTGAAAAATCCAAAGTGTATTATTATGTGTGAAAAAGATGAAAACAGAATTCATTTTATTAATGAACATTATCCGGAGGTTCTTACTGTCTCGCCGGAGGAATGCTTTGATTTTGTCCAGGACCATAGTGATCACGGTGGAGCTGATGTAGTTCTTGAGGTTGCGGGAGCGGAATCTACATTTCGTCTGGCATGGGAATGTGCAAGACCAAATGCAACTGTGACAGTGGTTGCACTTTATGATAAGGCTCAGGTACTGCCACTTCCGGATATGTATGGAAAAAATCTCACATTCAAAACAGGTGGAGTGGATGGATGTGATTGTGAGGAAACCCTGAAACTGATCGCAGAAGGTAAGATTAATACAGAACCACTTATCACACATACCTATCCGCTTAGCAGAATCGAAGAAGCATATGAACTTTTTGAAAATAAGAGAGATGGTGTGATCAAAGTAGCGGTAGAGTGTTAGAGCGTGTTTCGAAAACGATGTACTAGCAGGATTGCTGTAGATGAAATGAGCAGGTCTGTGAAAAAAATATCTGGAGCAGTTTCTTTTTTGAAAAAAGGA
>CAJLTE010000216.1 GCA_905209435.1 uncultured Blautia sp.
CGAATTTGGTATAAATAGCGGCGTCTTTGTTGTAATTGAATATTCAATCACTCCCGTATGCCGATCTTCCTCCGTATATGCCTGTGCTTTTTCTTCTGGAAATTTAATAAAATTATACGGATTAACAAATTTTTCTTTCATCACTCCACCTCCCTATATAGTCAAGTCTTTTTTCCTTATTTTTCAAGGGATTTTTAGTTCCATATCTCAGATGAATGAGCCAAGAAGATGGACATTTCTCTGTATCTGGTACGAAAATAGAGGGGTTGGGGTACACAAAATAAAACGTCATCATTTTCGTTCTACATGGCCTTGTGTATACCCTCCCATCTACGGCAGCGAACCTCCCGTGTCTACCAGGATCACCCGCATTTCTGCCGGGTCCTAACTTCCTTCGTCCCGCCTGTCCATAACCAGGGTGTCAGCTTAGCTCCTCTACAGGGTCATGCCCTATGGTGATTATTCCTGCCGACTACTGGCTCATTCTTTTTTGTTTTAAGTCTTACTGACCTGTTTAAGTATCAATACCTCACGGCACCTTACGGCGGACGTTTTCCCGACTCGGTCTTCATACTTCTCAGCCTTCCTGTCACAGCTGAATTCAACTCTCCACAGCTATTTCTGAAAGTTCAATTCAACTGTGACAGAACATTACCTGTTTGTCTCTGCTTACTACGCTGCCTGCAACTGTGGCCTTCTGATATCACTCATCAGTTTCATTGGGTCATAATCCACACCCTTTGTCAGGATTGTGTAGAATACCCTAATAATCTTACATGCCACTGCTACTACTGACTGCATCTTCTTTAACGGGTTTTCTTTACGGGTTCGATAATACTCATGTATTTCCTTAAACTCAGCATTCTTCCCCACCAGTGATATCGCAGCTTCATACAGCACATATCTCAGCCGTTTTCTGCCTCTGTAGCTGATCCGGCTCTCTCCATTGTGCTTTCCGGAATCATTTGCCACGATTGCATATCCCGCCAGCTTCTGCAGCTGCTTCGGATTATCAAAACGTCCAATGTCACCTACTTCTGCAATAAATCCGCTGACTGTAATCAATCCGATTCCTTTGATTTCCATCAGTTTATCAACATATGGAATCGTCTTCAGTTTTTCCTCTATAGTTTGGAGCAGTTCCTCCATCCTTGACACATATACATCCATGTCATTCAGCAGATTCTTCAGTTCAATCCTTGCCGCTTCCGGTGCTTCCTTACTTCCAACGCTATGCTCTGCAGCTGATACCAGGATCTTTGCCCTCTTCATTCCAGTGCCTCGCAGCTTCGCGTTTCTCCAAATCTGGTTTACACCGTTCACTCCAAGTATTCTGATATCCTCCGGCAATGGAGCTTCCTTGAGTATCATTCGTCCGCTGACTGCCATTAAATCCCCATAAACGTCTTTATATTCAGGAAAATAAATGGCAAACCATCTAGCGATTCGATTCTTGATTCTTGTTAGCTCTTCCTGCGTCTGGAAACGAAGATTCGATAAGCTCCTGATCTCCGCATAAATACCGGTTGGTATGTAGGGATAAGAGAAGCGTCCTTCATTGACCAGTGCCGCAATCGTCTTTGGATCCTTACGGTCATTCTTATTGGGATTGTTGTCATCCAGCTCTTTCGACTTCTTGACATGGTGCGGATTCACATGTACAGGCTTCATCCCGCTGTCCTGCAGGAATTTCCCCAGTGCAAACCAGTAATGACCGGTCGGCTCCATTCCGGGAATTACAGCTGTTTTACCTTGCTTTTCTGCGATATCTTCCACCCATGCCTTGAACATCATGAAACCCGCCTCAGTATTACTGAATTCCAGCGGCTTCTTTGTATATTCATAGTTCCGCCAATCAAATGCCCTGGCAAAATGAGTTTCACTGCCGACATCAATTCCAACAATCAAAGTTTTTTCAGTTATGGATGCAATTTTTGCGTTCTGTGTGTTACAATTCATTATAGATACCTCACTGTTTTAATAAGATTTTTTACTAACCGTCCAAAGTCAGTAATCTTATTTTACTCTGAGGTATTTCTTTTTCTCAACCTTCTTTCTTGGAATTCCCTATATTTGAATTATACAGGAAGCTC
>CAJLTE010000217.1 GCA_905209435.1 uncultured Blautia sp.
GGAATGGTGGCTCTCAAAGTCCGGACAGGTGGCTCTGAGAGTCCCGGAATAATCATTATCACAATGCCCGAAGCAAAACCATATAAAATATAGTAAATAAAAGGTATTAAACGCATATCAGCCCAGACCGGTTGCCTCGGACGAGGTCAACATGAAGTCTAAGCTGATATGCGTTAATCGTTGTTATGCATTAATCGTTGCCATTCATCATACTGCTTTCGGAACAAAGACAATATCTACAAAGAGCTTTGTCTCCCCTTCTGTACTCCATTTATATTTTTCTATGATCTGATAATCTGTTTCATCAATCAGTCGTTCTCCTTCATTTCCATTTTCTGTTGGATTTGTTGCTGAATTATACAGATCTGTCTGCATATTAGTATATTCATCTACCATACTCTGAACTACTTTTGCAGTATCATCCTGGGAGCTGTTTTTCTTTGTCTCAATTGTCAAAATTAATAATTTCGCTGTTTCTACAAGCTTCTCCTGAATCCCCTCAGAATTTGCCAGCCCATTTTCATCAAGAACAAATCCCGTCTGAATCGTTGTAACATTTTTTTCAGAATCAAGGAAAAGATTTATATCCATCAGTGAATCATTCGTAGCAGTTTGAATGCTTCCACCCTCATTCCAATATTCACTTTCAGTTTTCTCCGAGGACTCTTTCCATTCCACAGAAGTACCACTTTCTATATAGTAGTTTGAAAGTATATTTAATATCAGCTGAAACCCTGTACCAGTGAAATTAAATTTCGACTGATTTTCGGCGGCATTTGCAATACCTGCAAAATTCAACACAAGAATAACTGTAAGTGCCAGTGTCAATATTCTCTTTTTCATACCCTTTTCCTCCTACCTCTGTTTACCTATTATTTTTTGATCGTAATTTTTTTCACTTTGCTCCATGAAGAGTAAACTTTGTTTCTGACATTCTTATAAGTTGCGATCCGAACATAGTATGTCTTTCCTTTTTTCAGTTTTGATAATGTCACTTTTGTTGTCTGGTTCTTACTGATATTAACTGTTGTAACATTCTTTTTAAACTTACTGTCAGTAGAATACTGTATTCTGTACCCTGTTGCTGATTTATTTCTCAGCCATGTAACTTTAACTTTTCCATTTCCTGCATTTGTTACACCTGAAAGACTTGTTCCTGTTGGACGGATTGTAACTTTTTTTGCTTTGCTCCATGAAGAATAAATTTTACTTCCTGCATTTTTATAAGTTGCAATGCGGACATAATATGTGCTTCCTTCTTTCAGCTTTGACAATGTTGTTTTTGTTGTCTGGTTCTTACTGATATTAACCGTTGTGGCATTCTTTTTAAACTTACTATCAGTAGAATACTGTATTCTATATCCTGTTACGGATTTGTTTCTCACCCATGCAACATTGGCTTTTCCACTTCCCGTGTTAGTCACTCCTGAAAGGCTTGTACCTGTTGGTCTGACTGTAACTGTAATCCGACAGGATGTTTTTTTGTATCTGGCTGTCTCTGCTGCCGTTATTGTAATAACCGCTGTACCTGTAAAATTCTTCGCAATTGTAATTTCTCCCCTGCTGTTTACTTTTACAGATTTGCTATTTGATGAATATGTCAGCTTCGCTTTATCATTTACAGTTGCCTGAATCTTTACTTTCTGTTCTTTCGCAGAAACGGTCTTCGTAATATTGGATGATTTAATCACATTATTCTTCTTTACCTGCTGAATTGTAAACGAAGCGCTGACTGTTCCAGTATATCTACCTATTCCGGTTATCATTACTGTCGCTGTTCCAACCTTGATATTATCCGAGTATGTAATCGTATAATCTTCGTTTTCCTGAAGCAGATAATCATCATCCATAACTGTAACTACTGGTGTTTTTGCTTTTCCATCATATGCATAGCTTGTTTTTGGTGACATCCTCCCCCCACCTATAGAGGTGGGGGCTTCCCAACCTCGGCAAGTTTGGTTCTCGTTCGATAACACTTCTGTGCTAAGCATAAGCGAGCTATCCCCGTGTGTCCCACGGTTGTGTTATGTTAA
>CAJLTE010000218.1 GCA_905209435.1 uncultured Blautia sp.
AAAAATTGATTCAACAAAAATGATTAACCATCAACAAACACATGTATGTAGTTTTTAAGGTACAAACCTTAATAAATAATCCTCCTTAGCTCAGTCGGTAGAGCATGCGGCTGTTAACCGCAGTGTCGTTGGTTCGAGTCCAACAGGGGGAGTTTTTTTATGCCTGTAAACAGAGTGCTGTTTACAGGCATATTTATATTTTCACATAATATCTGTTTTAACTGAATCGGGCAAGTCTCCTGCGGGATGGCGAATCCTCAATCTGCAGACAAAATCCAGAAATTCAGTTTACTCTCATCATACTCGATCGAGGCTCTTTTTCCTGCAAAAAAATTCTCCAGAACCTGATACATTTCATCAAAATGTCCTTCACATGCACAATTCCCAAGCGGTTCGATCCAACAGGATTGTTTTCCACAAGCATCACGAAGATGAATGCGAAAATGAAGTCCCTGATCTTTAAGTAGTCCATTTAGTTCAATGATATCATTAAAAGAAATACAATACATAAAATCAACCTCCCGTCAAATAATTATTGTGGTTAGAAATATCATAGCAAAGAAAAGAAAAACAGGCAATACAGATGCCGGTTTTCCGACAACAGACTGGAAACTGTTTTCAAATCATGTTAAAATATATACTATAGTAAATTTTGTCAGTTCCCAGACATTTTGGTAATCAGATAAAAAATCATCTGATTCACTTAAGAATAATTATAAGAGAAAGAAGCAGACAGATAAGAATGGAAATATTTGATATCATAGATGAAAACGGAAATCCCACCGGAAAGACCGTAGAACGGAGCATTGCCCATGCAGAGGGAATCCGCCATCGCACTGCGCATATCTGGATCATCCGCCGGAAAAATGGAAGAACAGAGATCCTTCTTCAAAAAAGATCCAGAAACAAGGATTCTTTTCCAGGAAAATTTGATACTTCATCTGCAGGCCACATACAGGCAGGGGATGAACCGTTGGAATCAGCATTGCGGGAACTAAAGGAAGAACTGGGGATACATGCAGTGCCAGAAGATCTGCAGTTTGCAGGAAAATTCCCGATATCTTTTGCCAAAGAATTTCATGGAAAAATGTTCCGGGATGAAGAGATTGCCTTTGTTTATATCTACGATCATCCGGTAGAGATCGATCGTCTTACACTTCAGAAAGAAGAAGTAGAAGAGGTACAGTGGTTTGATCTGGAAGAAACGTATCAGCAGTGCAGACAGCACAGAGATAAATTCTGTGTTCCATTAGGAGGCCTGCAGCTTGTGCGGGAATTCATAAAAAATAACAACAATAACGAATATAAAGGAGAGAAACAGTCATGAGAAAAGATTTTGGTGCAAAACCTTATACCTATCCACAGCCAGTATTAATGATCGCCACATATGGCGAGGATGGCAAACCGGACGTTATGAATGCTGCCTGGGGCGGAATCAGTGATGATAAGGAAATTTCCATCTGTGTCAGTGAGAGTCACAAAACAACCGAAAATATTCTGAAAAAAGGCGCTTTCACAGTAAGCATGGCGGATGTGGATCATATGACAGCCTGCGATTATGTGGGAATTGTTTCCGGAAACAAAGAGCCGGATAAATTTGCAAAAGCCGGATTTACAGCAGAAAAGTCCGAAAAAGTAGATGCCCCCATCATCAAAGAGCTTCCCATCTGTGTAGAATGTAAACTGAAAAGCTACGACAAAGAAACCTGCCGTCTGGTTGGTGAGATCGTAAATGTCAGCGTGGACGAACGTGTTCTGGACAAAAACGGAAATGTAGATGTAGCAAAAGCTGCACCGATCACGTTTGATCCGTTTAACAACGCATATATCCGTCTTGGCGAAAAGGTGGGCGATGCTTTTAAAGCTGGAGCTGCATTGAAATAAATAATATTTATGGAAACAAAAAAGTCTCTTTAAGAAGAAAGGATTGAAAAACCTGCCTTCTGGAAGAGACTTTTTTTATAATATTCCAAACTCTTTAACCAAATCAAGTAAGTCCCCTGCGGGGTTGCGAAAAGCAATAAGCAGTGGG
>CAJLTE010000219.1 GCA_905209435.1 uncultured Blautia sp.
TCCAAAAGCCACAGCAGCACCAAAACCTACGAAAGCAGCTGCGCAGACAGGCTCAGGGTCTCAGTCCGGCAATACAGGAAACACATCTTCAGAAGCGGAAAAAGAAATCACATATATAAACGGAGTTTTAACAGATTCCGATGAGGACAGTGTAACAATCGAGTATGGATCTGACGGGGATTTTAATCAGACAACTTTTGATATCAGTAATGCGGATATTCAGATAGGCGAAAACAAGAAACAGGGGGGACCTTTAGCGGCAAATCTGAATCTTAAAATTGGATATTATGTGGAGAATGGAGATTACATTGCTGTTTCTGTATATGGAGACGGAAGTGAAAGTATGACCCCAAGCTGGGTTTATAATTATGAAATGAAGTCCGTCAGCGGAAATGTAAGATATAACGATGACTCTACCATGACAATAGAGACAGGCTCTGATGGAGATTTCTATGAAATGACTTTTGACATCAGCAGTGCAGAGCTGGATATTCAGGTAGATGAAGTGATCGGAGTCAGTGGTCTTAGAACAAGCCTTAATGTAGATGTAAATTATTATGTGAAAGATGGAGTGAACATTGCTACTTATGTATACAGCGATGGGACAGAATATTTTTCACCCAGTCAGCTGTATAATATGGAACAGAGAAATACCCAGGCAGAAGAGGATACGCAGGAGTATGAAGAATCCGGGGATGCAGATTATATAGACGAGGAAGAGGAAACTTCTGAGGATTATTAACAGGGAGGGCAGAATCAAAGGAAAATCATCATTTACAACAGGGGAAAGAGAAAAATGAGATACAAAAGAATGACAGCAGGATTCATAATGCTTGGGATATTGCTGGCAGGTCTTCCGGGATGTGGACAGTCCCCGAATAATAAAGAGACCTCCTCTTCTGAGAGCAGTGCTGCCGACGAACCAGAATCGGAAATCATATATATAAACGGAGTCCTTACAGAATCTGATGAGGACAGCGTAACGATGGAATATGGTTCGGAAGGCAATTTTACACAGACTACCTTTGATATCAGCAATGCCGATATTCAGATAGGAGAAAGCCGGAAACAAGGCGGACCACTGGCAGCGAATCTGAAACTGGAAATTGGATATTATGTGAAAGACGGAAAGTACATTGCTGTTTCTGTATACGGAGATGGAAGCGAAAGTATGACGCCCAGCTGGATTTATAATCATGAACAGCAGACTATGGAGGGAAAAACAAAGGAATAAAACAGATATTAAAAAGGGGATGTGAAAAAACTCGATTGAGTTTTTTCGCATCTCCCTTTTTGTACCTGTTGTGTATAAATGACTGAAATCATGCGCAAAGAAAGCGCACTTCCCCTACCCCATAGAAATTCTTTTTTTGAATCTATGCGGCAGTTCTGTTTCTCATCTTTTTTTTCTGATATTTATATAGATTGTGGCCTATCGCCACGAGTAAAACTTCCAGTTTGACTGAATGAATACCTCTTCGGACAATTCTCTTGTACCAACGGTCGTTTTTCATAATTCCGAAAGTGCCTTCTGCTTGTATCGAACGGTTCATTCGTAATAACGCACCGTGGATACTTTCTAGGTTTTCGATTACTTCCTGATGCATGGAAGTTAATTCCTGATTGATCCGAACGGTTCGATTCTTATCTGTCTTCTTACATTTCTCTGCATATGGACATCCACTACAGTCTTCGCATTCATACAATTCTTCCTTACGTCCGTATTGATTTCCCCTCACATTTTTTCTGTATAAAAAATGGAATGCTTTATCGTTAGGACATCTCATGACACCTTGCTCATCAATTCTGAAGTTAACTGCACGAAATGGATCTTCATGATATTTCTCATCCTTAGTTTCCTTTTTAAACATTGGAAATTTCATATACTTTTCAATTCCGTTCTGTTCACAGAAAATATAATTGTTGTATGAGCCATATCCAGCATCTGCCACAGGATATTTGGGATAGAATCCATAAGTTTGTTTGAAGTGCTCCATCAAAGGAACGAAACAATCCAT
>CAJLTE010000220.1 GCA_905209435.1 uncultured Blautia sp.
ATCAGTACAATCCTCGAAATATGTAAAAAAGAAAATATCAGATCAGCCACTTTTTCCGGGATCGGAGGATGTAAGGATGCAGAAATTCAGACCTTTATCCCAGAGACAGGCAGCTTCGAAGAACAGCGCATTTCCGGAATGCTTGAGTTGGTATCTTTAAACGGTAACGTGGTCACAGGTGAAAATAATACTTGTTACCATCATACCCATGCAGTATTTTCTTATAAAGATGGTGAACGACATTGCATGGCAGCAGGTCATATGAAATCAATTACTGTACTGTATACTGCAGAAACCGAACTTCATCCGGTAACAGGCGGAACTATCCGCCGCAAATATGATCCTGAAACAGGGACTGGATTCTGGGATTTTAATTGAATCAAGTAAGTCCCATGTTTCAAGTGCGAAAAGTACTAAGCAGTGGGCGGATGTGTGTAAAGAAACAGAAAACTGATCGTTGACGGTATGATATGGAAAATGGAGGACAGAAGAATGGGTATTGTAATCAGAGAATATCAGACAGAAGACGTAACAGCAGCTATTACAATATGGAATCAGGTGGTAGAGGATGGTGTAGCATTCCCACAGGAAGAAAACCTGACAGAAGAAACAGGAGATGCTTTTTTCAAAGAGCAGACCTATACAGGAATCGCAGTAAACACTGACAACAATGAAATTGTCGGTCTCTATATCCTGCACCCGAACAATGTAGGAAGATGCGGACATATCTGTAATGCCAGCTATACAGTAAGAAGAGATTTCCGTGGTGAACACATTGGCGAGAAACTGGTTCTTGACTGCCTTGCACAGGCAAAGGAAAAAGGCTTTCGTGTTATGCAGTTCAATGCAGTGGTTGCAAATAACACCCATGCATTACATTTATATGAAAGAATAGGTTTTACCAGACTTGGCGTAATTCCCCAGGGATTCAGAATGCCGGATGGACATTATGAAGATATTATTCCGCATTATTATGTGCTGTAGAGAATAAAAATATACTGTAGAAAAGTTTTGAAGCCGTTTTCAGGATATGGAAAAGGAACAGTTTATTGAGAGTGTACAGAATTTAACACGAGTTCTGTATACTCTTTTTTGTTAAAAATGAAACTTTTTGCTCTTTAACAGGATATATAAGAATGTAAAGGTTAAAAGCTTTTAATTTTTTAAAGTATTAAAAAGAAAGTAGGGTTGATATGATAGGTGAAGCAGAGCTTTTGCAACGTCTCAGGAACAGAGAAAAAAATTCAATAGATGAAGCAAACGACTATGAGATCAAAAAAGAAAATATTACCTTTGTTGATAGCTGCAACACTTACAATTGGAGTTACTGCTGTGGCAGCAACAGGAAAGATTTCAATGTGGATAGGTTCATCTGCATCACGTGCTGATTATACATCTCTTCCAACGGTAGAACAGGTTACAAAGGATATTGGGTATAGACCGGTATTGATTGATGCATTTGAGAACGGGTACTGCTTCAAAAAGGGCAATATTATGAAAAATAGTTTTAAGGATGACAATGCAAGTGTAATTGAGAAGTTTAAATCTGTGTCCTTTGATTATCAGAAGAATGGAGATGTCGTATCGTTTGAACAGCAGAAATTTAACTCAAAACTTATTTCGCCAGGTGACATTATTGCCACTGTAAATGGAACAAATCTGTATTATGTACATTATATAAATAAGGTGGTATCGGATGATTACGAATTGACAGAACAGGATAAAAAAGACCAGGCCAGTGGAAAAGTTGTATTCAGTTACGATGACAGCGCTTCTCAGATTGAAGTCAGTCAGGTTCAAAGCGTTAACTGGAATAAAGATGACATCCAGTATGATTTGCTGCAAATAGATGGAAAATTATCTGCCGGAGAACTTGCAGATATGGCGAAAGAGGTTATTAATAATAGAAGATAAAGAAAAAAGGGGCTGTCTATTTCAAGACAGCTCCTTTGGTATATTTATGATATAAAGTTAAATGATATAGGTTATTCGAAACGAGGAATTGTAATA
>CAJLTE010000221.1 GCA_905209435.1 uncultured Blautia sp.
ATCAGAGTGGAAAAGAGATCAAACTTCAGAATTATTACAATTTCCCCTGGGATTGTGTTCTCCGTTATACTGAAGATTCTTCAACTACTGATCCTGAGCCACAGCCAACTACTGGAAATGCAAAAATCCGCAAAGGTCAGAGTTATGCCAATAAATTCGCAAATGCCGGAATTTCCATTACCGGAAAAAGAGACGCTGCTACTAAAAAAGCAGGGATTAAAGTTCTTCAGACAGCTCTGAACAGGGATTATGGTGCCGGTCTGGATGTAGACGGTATCTGGGGAACCAACACAAGCGACGCCCTTGGTAAACATTACGTAAAAAGCGGTGAAACTCAGTATATGGTAACTGCCGCCGAGATTCTCCTTCTTTTACGTGCTTATGATCCAAACGGTGTAGAAATTCCCGGTACCTTTGGCTCAGGACTTCTCTCTGCTGTAAAGGCATTCCAGAAAGCACAGGGCTTAACGGTTTCCGGAACCTGTGACAGAAATACTTTCCTGAAACTGATCAGCTGATCTTTACCAGATAAACATCCGGCAGAATTCTTTTCACGGATTCTGCCGGAGATGCCCCTTCACTATTTCTGGTATATAAAAAGAAACAGTTTTGAAACCCATCAAAATGATTTCAAAACTGTTTCTTTTGTTTTCTTATTTTTTACCACGGAACATATTCGCCGCTGTCTTCATCATAATAATACCAGCCGTTTCCTCTGCCTATAGGACTACAGTCAGATTCCGCAGCCTGAAACGGTATATAGGAATTGGTTCCCGGATCCCAGGAATACAGGTCATACGGATCTGTGACCTCTTCTGATGCATCGTGAGGTGCTGTCCAGTAATATTTATTGCCATCCTGATCTGTGACACCATTTTCATTTACCATAGCATCTTCGATATCTTCCCAGCTTCCATAGTAATTTCCGTCACTGTCATACCAGTTTCCATCATCAGCTTCAGAAATCAGTCTTCCATTTCCCTCACTGTCATATATCATTGCCTGATCTGCCCTCTGATCAGATTGAGTACCACCATTACCTGTTGAACCATTATCTTCAGATGCAGAAGTGTCCACCCCTGTGGTCTGGGAATCGTCTGTATCAGTTCCCTCAGTACTGTCTGTTCCATTCCCTGAATTCTGTACATCGCCCGCATTATTGGATGAAGCAGATACTTTCGTCTTCTTATCCGCAGTCTGATTTGAATTTTCTTTTCCACCGGATGTACTTTTATTTACCTGTTTTTTATCCGGCTGAGATTTTTCTGCTGTTTTTTGTTTTGTCTGTTCGGATTTCCCCTGTGCGTTCTGCGTATAATCAACCTGTGTCGCTGTTTTATTCTGTTCCGCACAGCCCGTCATAGCAGCCGCTGCTGCTAAAATCCCTGCCATAATAATTACAATCTTTTTCTGCTTCATTTTGTTGTCCTTTCTACATTTGTTAAAAATGTCACTGCCTTTATCATAATGTGCTTTCCCTGTTCATTATGACATACTTCACAGGCTTCGATGCCTCATATGTCCCTTATCTGTCATAAAAAGGACATTATTTATCTCCAAATTCAGACAAGATTTGAGTATAATAAGTTTATTGGCAGTACCCAGTCTGTTCCATCACAGGACTTTGGAACCGTAAACGTCACCGTTACATTTCTTTTTGTTCCCTGTCTGGAAACCTTAGCTGATTTAACAGCAGGTTTTCCTGTTACAGGGCTTGTTTTTACAGTTACCATAATTTCCGGCAGGGAGATTCTTCTTATCGACAATGTCCACAGCAACACAACTTCCGGGCTGCATTTTTTCATCCGTATTCGTATCGAAACTCGGTGCATAGGAAAAGTCAAAATATCTGCTCTGCGGAAAATCAGAAAGATAAAGTGAATCTGT
>CAJLTE010000222.1 GCA_905209435.1 uncultured Blautia sp.
ATCCTCTACAGTTTCCATTCCCAGAATACGCACCACTCTGTCATATCTGTCCGAAGTCTCCTGTAAACGTTGATTATCATTTGATAATTTTCCATTTTCCTTACGTACATCGTCTAACTGTTTCTGGATATTATCACATTCCTCAACAGATTTTTGATATTTATTTTTCCAGCTTTCTACCATTTTGTTAAGTTCTACAACCTTTCCAGCTAATGCAGCAATCTGATTCTTCATCTTGATAAACAATGGCTTGATTTTATTCTCCCTGTAAGGTACTGCACGTTCAAATGTTCCTGCCTCCGGTAAAAACGTCTTAATCATTCCATATTCTTTTATTTCCTTACTGGCATTATCCATAATTGGTTGTAGCACATTCCGACGATCTTCCAGACTTTTTAGTTCTTTTTCTGCGTCCTCTGCCCTTTGTTCTGCTTCTTGCTTCTCCCTAATTGCCTGTTCCTTATCGTCTTTTAAAATCTGGATATCTGCTCTGGATTCCGCAATTTGTGCTGTCAGTTCTTCGTTTTCTGCAGTTAGATACTCTTTCTCCTGCTCTAATTTCTGTACTTCCTTTTTCCGTTCTTTTTTCTTGAAGTTATAGACATCCAGATGTTCCTCATGACTGCCTTTCTGTTCCCATTCAATACCATGCTCTTTTGCAATCCCTGCCAGAACTTCTTTTTCATGGTTCATCCACTGGTTTAACTCAGTATCATGCTTATTCCCACCTTGAAATCCAAGACTTTTTAATGCCTGTTTCAGCGAAACTCTGGTGTCCATTCCTTTTCCTTTCCAATCAGTTATATAAGGAATAAAATCAATATGTAGATGTGGCGTAGCTTCATCCTGATGTAGATAACAACCAAATACCCGTAGCGTTGGATTCCGTTTCTGGAAGTCCTTTACATACTCATCCAGTACTTTTACAGCCTGACCTCCTTCTGCTGTTCCGACAGCCATATCTTCTCGATTTCCAATCTGGAAAATCACTTCATGGAACAATTTTTCCTGTTTGCCCTGCCGGATTTTTTCATAGTAATTTGTAATCTGTCGATCTTTTCTTTTCCCGATATTATATCGTTCTACAGCTTCATCAAACAGTTCTTTATAAACTTCTTTTAAATTCTCATTCTGATAGCAAATATTTAATTGTACTCTGTCTGGATCAACATTTTCTGCTATAAATTCCCGTCTATTATGAGCCAGTGAGCCAGTTCCGATCATACCGCTGATTGTTCGTTTTATCATCATGTTTCTCACCCCGCTTTCTAAAACCAATGCCGGATACGGCGGTTTTGTTACTTTTGTCAAAAGTAACGCAAAAGCACTTTCGACAGCCGTTCCGTCCATCAAAAGTACCCTTGCGCCCTGCCGGGGGCTATTTTATTCCTCCCGTTAGTCGGTTGGCTTCTGCGTTACTCTCTTCACTAAATTATTCCGGTATTCTTGCCTGAACATATTCCAGATCTCCACAGTACGGCGTCCCTACCAGATACCATTCTCTTGCTGGATTCATCTCCATTCTTGTCCGTACCCACTCATCATCAACCAGAACTTCCAGACCTTCTCCGCAGTGAAATCCTGTATCAAGCCATAAGTCTGATGATAATAAGCCATATCTGTCATTACTGCTGTTATATCCTAATCTTCCCTGTTTCATTGTATCTTTCTCCTTTCACAACTATCAACTTCCAGTTAAATTCTCAGTCCAACCAGAATCTTCCGTCTGCACCTTACCAACATTCTCCTTGTTTGCTTCTCACAGGGGCGTGACACGCTCCTGTAAAAAGATAGTCAACAAGAACTGCTACCATCGAAAGCTCTCTTGCATTCCTTTTCTGTCCAGATACTCCTGCCGGAACT
>CAJLTE010000223.1 GCA_905209435.1 uncultured Blautia sp.
TGGAATCCTGTGTCATTTTGTATGAATTTTGTGATGATTCATTACTGTTCACTGAAAACGTCGGATTCGAAAATAAGAGAACGAAAGAATTTCTGGCAAAAATCCTGTAAATAGAATAAATCTTGATACTTAAAACTTAAAATAGTGAGTAAATACCGGGCTTTATTTACCAGTAACTTTTACCTGCATATTACATAGATTTTGATGTAAATGCGCTGCAGATGATATATTATAAAAAATACAAATATTTTCAGAAAGTGCAGGCTATCATGAATAAAAAGAAATCAAAGAATAAAAAACAGGATAAGCAGAGTGAGAAGCCGGTTCCGAGGAAAAAGGAAGAGGAGCAGACAGAAGGAACTGGTAGAAATTCAGCTCGGAACCCTTGCTATGGATTACTGGTCTGTACTGGAATATCATATATACTGCCTGGATTTCAAAAACAAAAATCCAGGCAGTTATTTTAATACCAGCGTGTCATTGGCAGATCATTATTGATCCCTTTAGTCATCAGAATCTGGTGCAGATCAATAATTCCGTTATGGAAGGTTGCAGCACATGCTGACAGGTAAAGTTCCCACATACGCAGGAAGGATTCATCAAACATGGTCTTTTCCTTTTCTATATTATCACGGAAATTCTTTTCCCAGTGGAGCAGAGTTTTATTGTAATGCAGACGCAGATTTTCAATGTCCAGAGTGTGGAAATTGTCCTCTGCCATATGATTCAGGATTTCTCTCAGACTGGGAACAGTTCCGCCTGGAAA
This sequence comes from uncultured Blautia sp., assembly GCA_905209435.1. The sequence continues at coordinate 767 of CAJLTE010000223.1, forward strand.
GATATATTTCTTGATCCATGGATCACCCGGATGTTCTTTCAGTGCACTGATAAAATGAAGCAGGAATAATCCGCCCGGTTTCAGAACTTTCTCTACACAGTCAAGGAAGAGCTGATAATTGTCACGGCCAACATGTTCCAGCATTCCCACACTGACTACCCGGTCAAACTGATAGTTATGTTTCGGCAGATCACGGTAATCCATCAGTTCCACTGTAAGATAATCTTCCAGGCCCTGATCTTTGATGCGCTTCTGGAATTCTGTATATTGTTCGTGGCTTAAAGTGATTCCTGTACCATGTACTTTGTATTTTTTAGCAGCCTCAATCAACAGAAAACCCCATCCGCAGCCGATATCAAGAAGACTCATACCTTCTTCCAGATGCAATTTTTTCAGAATATAATCTACTTTATTGACCTGTGCCTGATATAAAGAGTCATCGTCATGAATGAAGTAGCCACAGGAATAACTCATGGTTTCGTCCAACCATAATTTATAAAAATCATTTCCGATATCATAGTGGCTGGTGACTTCCTTTTCCTGATTCTTTTTGGATGTAGAACTGAACATGATCTTTTTCAGAGCAGATTCATTGGTAGAAAATTTGCTCATCTGTCCCAGAAAATGATCCAGTGCCTCGTAAAGATTTCCTTCAATATCCAGATCTCCCCGCATATAAGCCTCGCCTAATGCCAGGGAGGTGCTTTTTAGCAGCTCGGCCAGAGGAATTGTTTCCTTAAAATTTACTGTAAATGTGGGTTCTCCCTCTCCGATTGGATATTCGGAATTCTTGAACTTTACCAGAAATGGATAGTCTGTAAAGCGTTCAAGGAATTGCACCATTGCTTTTTCTTCAGCCTTTTCTCCTAATGTCTCAAACATAATAGTTTACCTCCTTTAACACAAAACTATGATACACCTTTGGGGGCGCTTATCGTCAAGGGGAGAATTAAACAAAGATATCTGGAAAATTGGTCAGACTTGTAGCAGAATAATGGAAATAGAAGAAGAAACAAAAAGTTCACAAAAAACATCTTGACCATCAAAGAAACACAAGTTATAATC
>CAJLTE010000224.1 GCA_905209435.1 uncultured Blautia sp.
GCAGAGATTTTGCTCTCCACCGGTCTGCTTTTATCCTAATTATGTTCCCCTTGCATTGATTTTGCTAATGATGTCAGCAACACAGCCATTTCCGGATTGCTGAGAACTTTTGCAAGTAACTCTGCGTCCACTCCTTCTGGAACTTCCATCATCGTCCTCTTTTCTGTATCATGGATCTGCGGATTCAGATTCTTCCTGTTATAAAAGGAATCTTCCAACAGTGTCGCATTGCGCCGTCTGTCTTCATCTATGATATGCGAATATACTTCTGTAACCATATCTGCCTGTGCATGACCAGAATCTCCCTGTACCGCCTTTATATCACCGCCGTTCAGCTTAAGCTTATAGGTAACACTCATATGCCGGAAACTGTGAAACACAATCTGTGGTAAATCATGTTGTTTGATCAGCTTATTCAGGGAATCTCTGATATACGCACCGCCCCTTGGAAGTCCATATTCAGTAGCAAGGATAAGGCCATAGTCCTGGTATTCTTCCTGCAAAATATCCTTTATCTCCTCCTGCTGTGCTTTCCATGCAATCAGTTCTTCAGCTACGCTCCTGGGTAAAAACACTTTCCGCACGCTGCTTTCTGTTTTTGGTGTTTTCATAATGCGTACCGTCTTATTCGTTTTCCGCTCCTCTGGAAATATGACGATCACATCTTTCTGGTCTAATTCCTCTAACGCTTTTTTGCTGACTCTCTGTACTTCCTTATTTACATAAAGATACGCCCGGTTTTCTTTGATCGCTTCTTCTGATATATCTACGCAGTCCCAGGTAAGCCCCAGTAGTTCTCCTATTCGAAGAGAACCGGCAAAGGCAAGGTTCATACACAATTTCAGGCACTCATTTTCACACACATCCAGAGCATATGCAAAGGTCTCTGCATCCCATATTACCCGTTTCTCTGATTTATGCTTTGGTACCGTCGCTTTAAATGCTGGATTCTTCTCCATGATATCCCACTTCACAGCCTGATTAAAACAACTCTTCAGCAGCTTATGTACATCACGGATTACACTGGTAGATACGAACTCGCTTCTGACATTTCCGTTCAAGTCTGGAACGGATGGCGTCTTTGTCAGCGTCTTATAGTAAATCTCCAGAAATCTGGTATTGATATCCGTCAGTGGAGTTTTCCCAATGATAGGCAATATATAATTCTTCAGCAATGACATATTCCCGTCATAGGTAGACAATGCCCACCTATCTTTTCCATACAGTTCTACATACTCATTTATCAGATCCTCCAACGTCTTACAGTTCGATACGATAATACCGCCTTTTTTCTCTTTCAGTTCAATTTCTGCTTTTCTGATTTTAGCTGCGTTCTTTGTATCATACGTTTCCCACTTCTGTTTCCGCTTTCCATCTGTATCTTTACAGTAATATACGACACAATATTTGTTATTTTTCTTCTGTATCGAAGCCATGCTATACCACCCCCTTTTCCTTCCGCTTCAATAACCACTGTTCAAATGCTTCTCTTGGAATACGAATAATCTTTCCTGTTTTTCTGACCGAGATTTTTCCTATGGTGTACCAATAAGCTATGGTTGCAGGCTCCACTCCTGCCAGTTCTGCCGCTTCCGGCACTGTCAGATACTCCAGACATTTTTTCTCCTGGCTGTGATCTGCTTCTGCAGGGCATCTTCGCTTATAATTCTCATATTCCCGTTTTTCTTCCAACTCCAATTCTTCATATTCAAAATTAAACAGCTCATAAGTATCCTGTGCCTGCAAGAACCGCTCAAAGCTCTCCTTTGTCCCCCTTCTCCGTCCGGCAATTACAATGACGTCCAGCAATGGGGCATATTTTTTACTG
>CAJLTE010000225.1 GCA_905209435.1 uncultured Blautia sp.
CTGCTTATTGCTTTTCGCAATTGAAGCAGGGGACTTACTTGATTTGGTTAAATTAATTTTTCAGGCGTTCTGATATACCACCTTGCCATCACAGATCGTGTAAAGAATTTTTCCTTTTACTTTCCATCCGTCAAACGGTGTGTTGCGTCCCTTAGAAGCAAACTCATTTTTGTCTATTTTATATTCATGGTCAATATCTGCAATGACAATATCTGCAGGATGACCTTTCTGTATAGTTCCTCTGTCACTGCCAAGAATCTGGGCCGGATTCCAGCTCATTTTCTCAATCAGCTGTGAAATGGTAAGGATTCCTGTTTCTACCAGTGCAGTGTAGGATAATGCGAAACTTGTCTCAATTCCTACAATACCAAAAGCTGCATTTCTGATAGAACCGGTCTTCTCAGGCACTGCATGTGGTGCATGGTCTGTACTGATCACTTTGAATGCGCCATCTTTTAAACCTTTGATCAGTGCATCTACATCTTTCTTTGTACGAAGAGGCGGGTTCATTTTGTAATTCGGATCATCACATTTGATATCATCCGAAGTAAGGATAAAATGATGCGGGCAAACTTCTGCAGTAATATTGTCCAGCCCCTCTTCTTTCACAATTTCCATCATCTTGGCAACGCCTTCTGTGGAACAGTGGCAGAGGTGAAGTCTGGCGCCTGTTTCTCTTGCAAGAAGTATATCTCTGGCTGCAATCACATCTTCTACTGCATTGCAGATTCCCGGAAGTCCAAGTCTCTTTGCATTCTCATCGTCATTCATGCATCCGTCACCGCGCAGGTCGATATCCTCACAATGTGCAAAAATCGGAACATTTAACTCCTTTGCCACCTCCATTGCTTCTTTGCAGAGCATAGTGTTCATAACAGATTTGCCGTCTTCAGAAAGCGCAGGAATTCCTGCTTTTACCATTCCTTCAATATCTGAAAGTTCCTTTCCCTTCTCGCCCTGTGTGATAGCACCTGCCTGAAGTACGTGGATACCAGCAAGCTGTGCCGCTTTATTATGTACATAGTTTACACGGTCAGGATTATCAATAACAGGTGTAGTATTTGGCATGGCAACTACAGTTGTTACTCCGCCTCTAGCTGCAGCACGGGAACCCGTTTCTATGTCTTCCTTCTGTGTCTGTCCCGGATCTCTGAAATGTACATGAAGATCAATCAACCCCGGCATAACAAGGCACCCTTTTGCGTCTATCACTCTGTCACTCTTATCCTTTACTTCAAGCTTATCACCGATATCAGTGATCACTCCGTCTTCCAGATAAATATCGCCTTTTTTATCAGTATCAGTGGCCGCATCTACAATACGCCCTCCCTGAATCAGAATACCCATGCAATTCTCTCCCTTCGTTGTAGTTAATGCATTCTTGTTTACTGTTGGTCATTTCATACTATGACCGATTATAACCAGTAACTTTCTGATATACATAATACACGAAACCATTCGTTTTATAAAGTCCTTTTTTACTCCCGTACGGTCTTTTTTGCAGTCACTGTTCACTTAGTTCTCAGTAACATGCTTCGCGATGCCCAAATGTGAATCTTCCTGTATGTCGCACAGGGAGTATCGTTTGCTGCGTAACCTTAATTAATTCGTGCTGTATGCATCAGGATTTTGGCGTAATTACGCCAAAACACCTCGCGGAATAGTGGCTTATGAACATTAACTTTTCCTTGACATTTCAAAATACGGGAGATATAATCAATTCATATCTGGATTATTTAATGTATAGTCACTGGTTTTTAGAGATTATATAATGGTATATAATCTGTAAAATCTGGTGATTTTTTATTTGCCAGAAACTATATAATT
>CAJLTE010000226.1 GCA_905209435.1 uncultured Blautia sp.
TTATCAAGGTTTTTCGTTCTGTCTCTCAGACAGCTCGTTTATTTTATCTCATCTCTTTTTGTTTGTCAAGTACTTTTTTCAAGTTTTTTCAAACATTTTTGAGTTAAGATTTTGTTGTCGTTTTGTTGACGACTTGGATACTTTATCATATCTTCTGTCTTTTGTCAACTACTTTTTTATTTTTTCTGAAACATGATTTCTTTATCAGTTTCATAAAAACAATTTGTTCCCAACAACTCTGATAGAATAGCATCTTTTCTTTTCTCTGTCAACATGTTTTTTACATAATTTTACATTTTTTTCAAAAAACACGTTTTTGCGTAAAAAACCGCATTCTGCGAACTGAGCAATACCTGAATTTTGGTATCCTTCTGTGTGCAAAATGCGGTTTTATTTAACTTTGATAGAATATTCCTGTAAAAATACGAATAAAGATGTTTTTACCGTAGAGAAAATTCAACACTGTATCTTCCCGGATCAGACCCAGCCCCTTCTGACCGATTTCTGTATTGCACAAAACTGTCAGGACCAGCATTCCTACCCATACGAAAATAATACATTTTCCTCCTCCAATTGCTGCTCCTGCCAGTTTATTTACGCCACATATGACTGGAAGTTTTGTCAGAAGATCCAGGGCATAAGCCAGTACATGTATCAATATGGACGATAATATATACGATACCAGAAAGGACAGACAGTTCACTGCCACATTCGCCAGATAACCGGATATATATTCCGCAAATGTATTTGCCGCCAGCTGCTGATATACAGATGCTGTATTATTCTCAGCAATTCCTTTCTGAAGCAGTTCCGGCAGATTCATACTGCTTATCAGTTCATTCTGTCCTTCCTCATCCATGATTCCTCTTCCATCTACCAGAGAACTTACAAATGATTCACTGGATGTCTGGATTTTTTCATAAACGGCAGTATTTTCACGGATAAACTGATTCACATAAGGATTGATCAGCCATACCATTACAACTGAGATCAGCACAAGGAATGCGGATACCACTTCTTTCACAAAACCTTTTTGGTATCCATCCACCATAGAAAAGGCAAGTAGGACCAGAACAGCCAGTCCAAGCCATGTCCAGCTCATGTCCGCCTCCTTAACTGAATTTTATGGTACTTACTCCCGTATCCAGTACCATAAGATATTTGTTCCATCCGATCTTGAAAAAGTCCCGGATCGTGCCATCCACGCTTCCCATATATTTCTGCACCCCTCGACTGTTCATCACACAGATCTGAGAGCTGTTATACATAACAATATTACCGCCGCTCATTTTTATGGTAGTATATGGAACATTGAAATTTTTACGGAACTTCAGCTGACCACTCATGTTATAAACTTCCATTGTATACAGGTCGTCCTTATTGTTATTTTTAAATACCAGACCAATTCTGTCTTCATCGAAAAATGTGCTTACAATCTCCTGCTTCACATTGACAGTCTTGCTTTCTTTCGGGATCTGATTTCCCTGATAAGTAGAAAATCCGTCATCACGCAGAGCAATATACTGGCTCTCATTAATACATTCCACCTGTGGAATCACAACATTTTCGTAAGTATAGCCACTTACGATCCGGTCATCTTCATTCTGCCCTACATCTCCGTAATTATAAAAGGCCACATAACTGGTTGTTTTGCTTCCATCAACATACTGGAATGTAACCATCATTACACCATTATCCGATACCGCCACATCCAGCGGATATCCCGGATCATCAATCTTGGTAAGGTTTTCCGCTACCAGACTTCCATCCGGATTATAAAAATTAATCCAGGTATTCTCATCATTATCAA
>CAJLTE010000227.1 GCA_905209435.1 uncultured Blautia sp.
TGAACTGCATAACACGAAAGCCTTTTTCCTTTGCCTGTGCAAGGCAGTCAAGAACTAGTTTCTCGCCAATGTGTTCACCACGGACTTCTCTTCTTACTGCATAACTGGCATTACAGATATGTCCGCATCTTCCTACATTGTTCGGGTGTAGAATGTAGAGACCGACAATTTCATTATTGTCAGTGTTTACTGCAATCCCTGTATAAGTCTGTTCTTTGAAAAAAGCATCTCCTGTTTCTTCTGTCCTCCATTTTCCATATCACACCGTCAACGATCAGTTTTCTGTTTCTTTACATACATCCGCCCACTGCTTAGTACTTTTCGCACTTGAAACATGGGACTTATTTGATTCAATTAAAATCCCAGAATCCAGTCCCTGTTTCAAGATCATATTTGCGGTGGATCGTTCCGCCTGTTACCGGATGAAGTTCGATTTCTGCAGTATATAGTACAGTAATTGATTTCATATGACCTGCTGCCATGCAATGTCGTTCACCATCTTTATAAGAAAATACTGCATGGGTATGATGGTAACAGGTATTATTTTCACCTGTGACCACGTTGCCGTTTAAAGATATCAACTCAAGCATTCCTGAAATGCGCTGTTCTTCGAAGCTGCCTGTCTCTGGGATAAAGGTCTGGATTTCTGCATCCTTACATCCTCCGATCCCGGAAAAAGTAGCTGATCTGATATTTTCTTTTTTACATATTTTGAGGATTGTACTGATGATCTCGTCATCACGATCCATTCTTATGTAATAGCATTCGCCAAATTTTCTGTAGTCCATTTTTTATCTCCATTTAAGTTATTGCTTTTGGATAAATATTGCTTAACAGAAATATTATATTCCTGTTTCCTATTGATAACAATCCCTATCATTCTGTTTCTGTCATTTAAAGAAGTGTACGTTACTGTGAACGGAGTAAACAGTAACAAGTGTACAATTTTAACATCTTCCACAGTTCCTGCACGGGTTGCATCTGGCTTTTTTTATGTGCGGATACCATTCATGGATTTCCGGTAATGGATCGCCTTTTTTCCATTCTTTTACACTATAGTGATCCGTAAAAAACACTTTTTCCCCAAAGTATTCTATTTCCAGTGGATAAATTGTAATTTTTTCAGGATTCATACAGCTTTGACAGATTCTCGGGGACAATATCTGATCTCCAAATGATACTGCCTGATTCATAGTGATAATCTGCACATGATTTTCACTGATATATTCTATTTTCTGTTCTGCTGCACATGTGTATGCTGAGGGAATTTTCACTTTGTTGATCGTAAATATCCCCGCAGGAGTTTTTACTGTTTTCATTAAGTTTCCACCTTTTATATTCACTATGTTCAAAGAAGATAAAGATGAGTAAAGAAAAAACAAGTTCTTTGTATTTGTCCATAATGTCATCCGGCATTCTGAATCCCTGGGGAATCACGCCAAGTCTGGTAAAACCGATTCTTTCATATAAATGTAATGCATGGGTGTTACCATGAACGATCAGTTTTCTGTTTCTTTACACACATCCACCCATCCGTTTGCCTCTGCTACCTGTTCCAGTTCCGAGATTGTGAGCTTTACTGCACTGTGATCATTGCCGGCAGCCGGATATACGGTGGTAAATTGTTTCAGACTTTCGTCAAGATAGACTTCAATTCCCTCATTAATTCCGAACGGGCATACCCCTCCAGGAGCGTGACCAATGATGTTTTCTACTTCATCAAACGGGATCATTTTGGCCTTTGTATGAAAAGTATCTTTATATTTTCGGTTATCTACTCTGGCTGTACCCTCTGTTAA
>CAJLTE010000228.1 GCA_905209435.1 uncultured Blautia sp.
AATCTTTTACATCATCTATTGAATTAGAGTATCCACGGAGCAGGAAATCGACATCGATTGTTGCTCTACTTTCAAAATTAGTTACTAAAACTTCCCACACCGATGTGGTGTGTTGAACCTTGAAAATTCAATATTTCAGCCAATAAAAAAGGCATAAACCTGTTCCGTTTGGTATAATGGAATTGACTAGAAACCATCTTTACAAAGGAGATTTATGCCATGTCCAGTATACCACAAAACCATTCTGATGAAAAAGCCCTAATTGACTGCGTTCAGAGATTTTTTTCTAAACACCATGTCGGCAAGCTTCTTGCCAGATGTAATGGCATGAAAGAAAAAGGCGTTTCTCCGGTTTCTCTGTTTCGTTACAAACTCAGTAACATTTTTGTCGGAAGAAGTATGTATATGCAGCAACAGACCGGCTCTTTTAAGGAAGCATTTTCCAAGAACACGTTCTACCGTTTCCTTAATTCTGCAAAGACAAACTGGCTCCGTTTCACTTCTCTTCTTGCTGCAGATATCGTAAATCACGACATCAAAGGTCTGACGAATGACAGCAGAAAAAATGTCTTCATCATTGATGACAGTCTTTTTAACCGCACCAGCTGCAAGAAAACAGAACTGGGATCAAAAGTTTTTGACCACACGGATATGCGTTTCAAAAAAGGATTCCGAATGCTTACTTTAAGCTGGAGTGATGGAAATACATTGATTCCTGTAAACAGCTGTCTGCTGGCATCTGCAAAAACTACAAATATCATCGGTCCTGTAAAGGACTTTGATAACAGAACCCTTGCAGGAAAAAGACGCAAGCTTGCTCAGACAAAAGCTCCAGAAGCAATGATGGCTTTGCTGGACACTGCCCTCAGCGTGGGACTGAATGCTGACTATGTTCTGTTTGATTCCTGGTTTTCAAACCCGGTGCAGATCACAGCCATCCATTCAAAAGGCATGGATGTGATTGCTATGATCAAGAAGAGCAGCCGGATTAAATACTCATACGGTGGTAAACAGCTGAGTATCAAAGAAATCTATTCCAAGAACAAAAAGCGCCATGGCAGATCAAAATATCTGCTGTCTGTTGATGTTATGGTAGGAAAAGAAACTCCAATTCCGGCGAAAATCGTATGCGTAAGGAACAAATCGAACCGCAAGGACTGGCTTGCTTTTATCTGTACGGATACGACTCTTTCTGAGGAAGAAATCATCCGTGTTTATGGAAAACGTTGGCAGATTGAGGTTTTCTTCAAGACCTGCAAATCCATGCTGAACCTGATTGGAGAATGCCATAGCTTATCTTATGATGCGCTGACAGCCCATGTGGCCATTGTATTTACTAGATATATGTTGCTTGCAATGGAACAGCGCCAAAACGAAGATCAGAGAACTCTTGGTGAGTTATTCTTCTTTCTCATTGATGAAATGGCAGACATTACTTTCCGCAGGTCACTTTGCATCTTGATGGATGCCTTAATGGCAAGCCTTCAGGAAATCTTAAAGCTCAGCGATAAACAACTGACTGCTTTTACTGTTGATTTTGAGGCAAGATTGCCGGAATATCTGCGTAATGCACTTCATCCAGAGGTTGCAATAGCATAAAGCACTATTTTGTTAGCTGAAATATTGAATTTTCAAGGTGCGAAGCCCTGTTTAGGTGTGGGAAGTTTTAGTAATTTAGTATTAATTTCAGGAGAAGATTTTATGAAAATCA
>CAJLTE010000229.1 GCA_905209435.1 uncultured Blautia sp.
GGTCTGACCCCAATGTGGTCAATTTACCGTCAACTTAAGGAAAATCGTCAGATTTTATCCTAATTATATACTATGGTTTACCGCAAAAATGCAGGATTAATCCTCAACCAGTTAGAAAATTCACCAAAAAGGCGCACTTAAATAAAGCTTAAATGTGACAGTGTTTTTATTTACAAGGCAGCTTTCTTATTTCTAAAATGTGAACGTCCTTTTGACTTTAATTTTTTTCTTGGAAATGATCTACCGGGAAGGAGCTGTGAACGGCACCGGACAGCTTCTTTGTACAGCTTCTCAATAACTGAGAGTTCAGACAGATCACAGAGGAGCTTTGGAAAGATGATCTTGATCCGTCCGATGATAAATGCGCGATTAGCCTGATAACGAAATTTATTGGAACTTTTGGAAGTGATGTCTATTTCTTCATCTGCGTCATTCTTGATAAGGGAAACAAGATTTGAAAGAAGCATATTGATATAAAATTCCTGAATGATAGAAGTTGCAGTAGCACCGGAAAACTCTTCCATAGCAAAGCGGCTCTTTAATTCTTTGTATTTTAATTCCGCCGGCCAGCGCTGAAAATAAAGTTCCTTAAACATATCTTTTGTAATGGCGGGATCAAACAGGTTTGTAGCAAGGTATTCCCTGCTTCCATCATCCAGCACTACTTCTATGACCCGTATAGAAAGATCGGAAGTCCCTTCTTTTTTACTGCCTGGAAGGACAGAGATGGTATCACTGCTGCATTTTTTTGAAAGATTGAGACATTCTTTGAGTCTCAGGACACAGAAATAGCCATGTTCGACACAGTAACGGAACATGGCTTCAGAATAATAGCCTCTGTCAAAAATAATAATGTATCCGTATGGATCCCCATATCTTCCAGTACTTTGAGATGTTCCAGTGCAGCTGCACGTTCAGAGGATAGGAACTTATGTATAGAAGCATGGCCAATATAATCATCAAGGACATCATAAATAATAGAAGCCAGTGCCATGGTATAGCGCCTGTCAGGGTCAGGAAAACTGGACATCTCACCGAAAAAATCGAATGTTGACTGTGAATTGGGAAGTTCAATTCTGGAACCATCTACAGCAAAGAGATGATAACCATTCCATAGTTTTCTGGAAGGGATCTGCTTGTAAAACAGGTCAACTGAAAGATAATAGAGTTCCTTGAAAAGAGAAGGGTTAATAAATTGTCGTGCTTTGGAAAGAGCCTGTTTGGAAACGTCAGGGAATGAAAGAGCAGAAAGATCATCCCGGATGCGGGAAAGATTCTGGAACATGGAAGCCTTAGAGGAATACAGAAGATAAATAATGACATGTAAAAGAGTAAGTTTTCTCTTTCTTACGAAATGTTTTTCTGCCCGATGGGGTTCCAGTTTAACAGGATCCATGATATAATCTTTAATGGATTGGACAATATTTTTGCAGATGTTGGTTCGATTCATATGACATACTTCCTAAATATTGGATAGATAAATATTTCGCCGGTAACGTAATATTGCTTAATCTATAAACTACATATTTAGGAGGATATGTCAAGATATTTTGGTAAAAAAGTGTAAAATATAAGCCCGGAAATATTGAAATATCAATGTTCTGGGCTTAAGTTGACCACATTGG
>CAJLTE010000230.1 GCA_905209435.1 uncultured Blautia sp.
ACGATTTTCAATGTGTGTCTGGACACACCAGAAGCGAAACAGGAGTATCTGCAGGAAATCGAGAACAATGTTTTATATAAAAGAGATATGAATATAACGGAAGATGATCATCTGGTTTTGCTGACCACCTGTACATCGGATATGACAAATGGAAGAAATATCCTGATGGGACGCTTAACAGATCAGATATATCCGGAAAAAGAAAAAGCCAAAAACGTAGGTACAGGAATTGATGAACTGAAAAATGCAGTAGGAAAAGTGCCAGTTATTGTATGGTTTATCCTGATTGTCCTTGTACTGATTCTGATAGCAAGACAGATAGAAAAGAAAAGAAACAAGAAGAAAGAAGGAGAGGGAGAAGCATGAGAACAACACGTTTGACAAAAATAGCCATGGTTATATTCCTGTCCATGATATTCTTTCTGGGTGTTCAAAGACCAGTACTGGCAGCTGACAGAAACACAACAGTGAAAATACCAGTGGAACAGATATTTGAAGTAAACAATTCTGCAGATGCTGACAAAACAGGCTCTTATGTTTTAATAGCAGATCAGATACAAAATCCAATGCCGGAGGGAAGCAATAGAAGAACATTTACCTGGAATATGAGTGGTAATTCTTCTACAGAGCTGATTATGAATGTCGGACAGGCAGGAGAATATCATTACAAGCTGTACCAGGCAACAGAGAATAAAGAAAATTATACATATGATTCAAAAACCTATGATGTAACGATTGAAGGATTCTTTGATTCCAATAATGAACTGATGGCGGTAACAGTGGTCAAAAATGAAAATGGAGATAAAGTATCGAAGGTTTCATTCAAAAACTCGTATACCGGTCAAACTGGTAAAAATCAAAACCCGGTTCCATCTTCCCCAAGATCAAAGGATATTATTCATAATGGTTCGCCGGTAAAGACAGGCGATGATAGTCCGGTTGCAGGCTATTTGTTCTTATTCTTTGGCTCAGTTATCTGCCTTTGCGGATTACTCATGGAGAAGCAGAAGAACAGGAAGGAAGATGCGAAAAATGAGGCATAAGAATTGGAAAACATATTTGAAAATAGCATGTTCTTGGCTTCTAATCTTTTCTATTTGTTTTATGAATCTGGAAACCGTAAGTGCATCAGAAGATGAAACATCAGTGGTTACAGAGCAGGAAGAAACACAAGATACAGAAGCATTTACAAGTGAGACAGATGCACAACAGACAGAAACCGAGCAAACTTCGGAGCAATTTACATCAGAAACAGAAACTGAGACATCGGCAGAAACTGAGGAACAGATTCCGGATAGCATAGAAGTGGAGAAGCTGGAGAAAGAAATACAGGAAGCAACTTCAAATGGTCAGGTACCGACCACAAAATTGGTGGAATATGTAGATGAGTCCGGCAATGCGATTGAAGGAGCACCAGAGACCATTGAGCTTGGAAAAATATCAGATCATTCAGAGTTAAATATTTCTGACAAAGATTATGAATTTAAGAGTGCAAAAGTAAATGATGCAGACTGTTTCTTTATAGGAGTATATAAAGATACGGTTTATTGGAGTTCCGATAATATCAATGCCAATAAGT
>CAJLTE010000231.1 GCA_905209435.1 uncultured Blautia sp.
AAAAAATTCAGATCGGAGGAAAGGACATGGAAGGCAGACAGCCAAAAAGAAGAAAAGATAAATATAACCCATATGAAATCTATGAGAAGGACGGAAAATATTATGTTTCATTTCGCAATGGTGAAAAAGAGTACAAGGATTTAGAAATAGGAAAGAATGTATATGAAGCTTTTAATACGTTTGAATTGCAGGATGTGTCGCATATGAATGTTGTGGACAGGCATTTGGAACAGTCAGAAATCTGGGATTCCAGTTTATATGAACGGGTATTTCAGAAAGAGGAAGGTGTAGAGGATACTGTTCTGAATAAACTGGAAGCGGAACGTTTACATAGTGCAATTCAGCAGTTGTCGGAAATTCAGAGAAGACGATTGATGAAGTATTATTTTGAAGATAAGAATTATGAGCAGATTGCACAGGAAGAAGGCTGCTCTTTTCAGATGGTAGCAAAGTCTGTAAAAGCAGCAATCAGAAATTTGAAAAAGATTTTGAGATAGTGGGTTGAAAAATAGCGTTTAAGTGAGGAAACAGGTGGAAAGAGAAATATTCTGATCCACCTGTTTCTTCTTTTGTTATGAAAAGACTGGGGAGCGGGACGAACCTTGACAAATTCATATACATTCATCAGGCACATTCCTGTTGTTATCGTGATGAGCGTAAGCCACATTAACAGATACGCCATAACACGGATTGGGTAAAGACAGCGAAATCCCACCCGTATACTTCCTTTTGGTTTCAGTTTGTATTACCCGGACTGTTGAGCGAAAAATATCTGGTTATAACTGTCAGATTGCTTCTGGCAGGGCGATGACAGACAACAGGCATAATGATACTCCTGTCCGGTCATAAAGTCGTGTATACAAAATATTTCTTTGATGCCGCAACAAGTGAGGGCAGCTTCAGGAGATCCCTGGAGAGGAAAACTCCTAATCCCATATATTTATTTTAGATAAAATCCTGTGGAGCTGATTAGCAGTCAGCCGTCTGATGATTTCCCAATTACAAGTCGGGACGTCGCGGACAAATAGGCTTGTATTTTACATATTTAGGGATAACAACAGTTAGAAAGTCGAGAGGAGATAAAGCAAAGATGGAAGATAGAAACGTCAGGCGTGGGGATATTTATCACGCCGACCTTGATCCTGTATTTGGAAGTGAACAGGGCGGTTATCGTCCGGTGCTGGTGATTCAGAATAATATAGGAAATCAATACAGTCCGACAGTGATTGTGGCAGCAATTACTAGTAAAGAAAAAATGAAACTGCCGACACACATTGCAGTCCCGGAAATGGAAGGTTTGGAAAAGGATTCTGTAGTGCTGTTGGAGCAGCTTAGAACTTTAGATAAAAGACGGTTGGAAAATTATGTGTGTACCTTAGATCGTACTGAAATGGAGAAAATCAATAAAGCAATCCGAAGAAGTACCGGGATACCGAAGATAATTGAAAAACCGTTAGTCGTGAGCTTGTGCAGAGTATGTGCAGGCAATTTTTATGAGGTGCCGGGACATTATATCCGGAGGGTGAATCCAGAACAGCGATATAAGGATACTT